>JAOAPF010000089.1 GCA_025462755.1 Edaphobacter sp. | reverse complement strand
GCCAACCGCGCTCTCAGCGAGATGATGGACCCCGGAGGCCAACGCCCCTTCTATGGCCGCGTCATGGAAGAGGTCTTTCCACCAGAAGTTGCTGAAGTCCTCGATCGTCTCATCAAGCGTAGTCACCGCATGGGCTCAGCCTCCAGCGAGATCGAATTCAATGGGCAGCCCTCCGGCTCCATGAGTCTTCTCGCTACGGTTGCGCTCCTCGAGATGCCCGCCGTCAACGAGCGCATGCGCCGCGAGCATCAAGGCTATGTTCTCGTCCTAGAAAATGCCACCGAGCTGCTCCGCGCACAAAAGCAATCCGCCTGGAAAGAGGTCGCCCGCCGCGTAGCCCACGAGATCAAAAATCCGCTCACCCCTATCAGCCTGAGTGCGGAGCAGATTCACCGCCACATCAACCGCCTCGCCAACTATCTGGCGGACCGCCCATCTGACATCCACGCCGAACCACCCTCTGTCGCAGTCATCCGCCGCTGTAGCGAAGTCATCACCTCTTCGGTTGAGAGCATGCGCTCCCTCGTCGATCAGTTTGCCGCCCTCGCCGAGTTCCCGACAGCGCGCCCCAAACCCGCCGACCTCAACACCATCGTCGAAAACTCGCTGGCTCTCTTCGCGGGCCGCATGCAAAACATCCAGATCGTCCGCAAGATGACCACCGACCTTCCGCTCGTCATGGCGGACCCCGAGGCCCTCAAGCGTGCCCTCGGCAATCTCATCGACAACGCCGCTGAAGCGATGCAGCAGAGCCTGTTCCGCGAGCTTCGCATCTGCACCAACCTCCTCGATAACGGCATGGTCGAACTCACCATCGCAGACACCGGCTCCGGCCTTACTGACGAGATGCGCGAGCGCCTCTTCCTCCCATATTTCTCCACCAAGCAGCGCGGCACCGGTCTCGGTCTTGCGATCGCGGCCAAAATAATCCAGGAACACCAAGGCACCATCCGCGCGGAAAAGAACGAGCCCGCCGGCGCAAAGTTCATCGTCGAACTCCGCCCAGCCTCCTCCCCCGACAGAGAACCCGAAATCTCCTTGGCGGCCAGTCCCTTCGCCGCCACGCAAAACGGCCACTACCCTGAGCCTAAGTCAACTGAAGCGAAAGCCGCCGAGACCCCTGCTCCTGACCTCGCCGAAGCAGAGGACGATCTCGCCTCCACCATCGCCCGAGGACCCAAATGAACCACGTACTCATCGTCGACGATGAAGCCGAGATCCGCGAATCGCTTGAAAGCATCCTTCGCGAAGAGGACTACCTCGTCACCACAGCCGCTACAGCAAGGGAAGCTCTAGAACTTCTCCGCGACGCGGCCTACGACGTCGTTCTGCTCGACATATGGCTGCCCGACCGTGACGGCCTCGACACCCTCACCGAGATTCGCCAGATGGAAAGCGCGAACGTGCCTGAGGTCATCATCATCAGCGGCCATGGGACCATCGAAGCGGCGGTGCGCGCCACCAAACTCGGCGCCTATGACTTCCTCGAAAAGCCTCTCTCCCTCGAACGCACCCTCATCGTTCTCAAGAACGCGATGAGGGCGCGCCAGATGCGCGAGGACAATCAGGAGTTCTCCCGTCAGCTCACGAAGGGAACGGTAACCGGAAACTCCGTTCCCATGAAGGCCCTTCGCCAGCAGATCAAGCTGATGGCTCCCACCAACGGACGTGTTCTCATCTATGGAGAATCCGGCGCCGGCAAAGAGCTTGTCGGTCGCGCCATGCACGCCGAAAGCCTGCGCAAAGACCGTCCCTTCGTCGAACTCAACTGCGCCGCCATCCCCGAGGACTATATCGAATCCGAACTCTTCGGCTATCGCCACGGAGCCGTCCCCGGCGGCCCAACCGAGAAGCGCGGAACCTTCGAACGCGCGGACGGCGGAACCCTCTTCCTCGACGAAGTCGGCGACATGAGCCTCAAAACCCAGGCCAAAGTCCTGCGTGCTTTAGATGAACAACGCTTCCTTCCCGTCGGCGCATCGCACCCGGTTCACGTAGACGTTCGCGTCATCGCCGCCACCAACAAGGATCTCGAAGAAGAGATCGCCCGCGGCAACTTTCGCGAAGACCTCTTCTACCGTCTCAACGTCATCCCCTTTTTTGTTCCTCCCCTTCGCGACCGCAAGGAAGACATTCCTCTTCTCGTGAAGGAATTCCTCCAGCAGTTTGGCGCAGAGTACGGCCGTCCTCACGTCGAGATGACCGACGACGCCCTTGCCGCACTCAAGCAGTACCATTGGCCCGGCAACGTTCGCGAGCTGCGCAATCTCGTCGAACGCGTCCTCATCCTCAACCCCAAGACACTGCGCATCGAACGCAAGCACCTGCCCATGCTGGTCTATCGCGACTCCGCTCGCGACGCAGGCAAAACCAACGGACGCACCGAGGAGTTCACCTCTCTCCTGCAAGCCCGGGAAGCTTACGAACGCGACTACATCCTAAAAAAACTGGACGAGTTCCATGGCAACGTCAGCCGCGCAGCCGAAGGCCTCGGTCTCGAACGCAGCCACCTCTATCGAAAGATGAAAGCTCTCGGCGTCAGCGTCAAGGAGTAGCGTTCTCAAAAAGCAGTAGCCCCTTAGAACGGCCACCGAAAGAGCCATCCAATTCGCCACCGGTCCTGCTGATGCCAGGCGATTGCCGGCAGAAGAATCGCGAACAGCGTCGGCAGAAACAACTGGAGCCAGAACTCCCGTGTATGAAATACCCTGAGCAGCACCTCGCGCGTCGCTCCCTGTACATAGGCACTCAACAAGAACACAGCCAGCGACGCGCGCCCGACCCACGCGATTCCATTACCGACTCGATGCCTGTCCAGCAACTTCGCCAGCAGAAAAAGTCCGGCCGTACCTGTCAACCCAAGGATGATGTAGGGCCACTCCCAGAGCGCTGCCGCTCCTAAGGCGTAGATCATCGCCGTTTGGAACGCGGCAAGAAGGACAAAATCCAAAGCCGCCGACGTTGCGCGCATCCGTTCCAAGCGAAAAATGTGAGTCCCCACCCACATTCCCCCAGCCAGAAAACAAAACTCGTGAAGCAATTGATTAACGAAGAACGGCCCGTGCGGCGGTAAAAGCGCGACGAGCATCGCGACCAGAAAACGCAGCCACGCTGGCACTCGCGCGGTCATCAGCGCAACCATAAGACAAAGGAACAAGACAAAGAGAAACCAGCTCGCCTCTCCATCGGCCACGCTTATCAAAAAGGTGCTCCAATGAAATGGCTTCGTCCCGGATTTAAACCGTCCAATCAACGGTTCGATCGTCACGTTGATAATCGCAAATAAGAGATACGGATAGAGAATTGTCTTTACCTTGTCCACGGCGAACTGCCTGCTGCCTCGTTTCGCAAGGCTGCTCATCACAAACAGACCGGAGACAAAGAAAAACGCCGGCATATGGAAGCTGTAAATAAATTCGTCGGAAAAAATTGCTCCTGGGCCCACCCACCAATCGCGATGGATCATTCCCTGTGCGGTATGGCCATAAACAACCAGCGCGATGGCAATACCCTTTACAATGTCAACGATGTTGGAACGGGTCCCACTCGTTATCGGCTCCCGCGTCTCCGATGTCGGTTTCTGTCCCTTCATTCACCCTGCCGGCGCTGTCTGGATTTTCCTCCTCCACAATTCTTCTCAGCTAATAATGTATCGTGCTGCGCTGCACCGGGATGAAAAGAGTTCACCGACCCTACTTTTCCGCCCCCTGCTTCTCCGCAATCTGCTCCAGCTGTCGCCGCCAGTCCAGATCCTCGACAAACCCGCGGCTCGATCGCCACTCCTCCTGCACCTTCACAAACAACTCCAAAAACACCCGCGTCCCCAGGAGCGATTCGATCTCCTTCCGCGCCGCCGTGCCGATCCGCTTCAACATCTCGCCCTGCTTCCCGATCAGGATTGCCTTCTGCCCCGTCCGCTCACAGAAAATCGCAGCAGAGATCTTCGTCACCGGCAGCTTGCCATCTTTCATCTTCTTCATCGAAGCCGGCTCTTCATATTTTTCGATCACCACCGCCGTCGCATAAGGAACCTCTTCGCCGGTCATCATCAAGATCTTCTCGCGTATCAACTCCGCAACCAGAAACCGCTCCGGCTGATCGGTCAACTGATGCTTCGGGAAATATCGCTGCCCCTCCTTCAGTTGTCCGACGATCTTGTCCAGCAGCAACTCCAGCCCTTCCTTCTTCCGCGCCGAAATCGGAATTACATCCGCGAATGAATGCAGTGATGACCAGTGCGCGATCAACGGCAGCAGGTCTTTCTTCGGAACTGCATCCATCTTGTTCAGCACCAGAATCACCGGACACTCCAGCTTCTTGATCAGCGAAAGCGCAAAGTCGTCTTCAGCAGCAGACATCGCCCGCCGCGAAATGGTGAACTTTTTCCCCTCTTCTCCCTGTCGCAAACGATGCGTCGCATCCACGATAAACAGCACCGCATCGCGCGACTCCAGCGCATCATGCACCTCCTGCATCATTCGTCGGTCGAGCTGCGTATCCGGTTTATGAATTCCCGGCGTATCCACCAGTACAACCTGAGCCGCAGGATGACCCGGCTCGCCTTTCCCCTTCTTCTTCAGCGGAACCTCAAGCACTCCATGAATCCGCGTTCGTGTCGTCTGCGGTTTATGCGTAACGATTGCGAGCTTCTGCCCCAGAAGAACATTCAGCAGCGTAGACTTGCCTGCATTCGGGCGACCGACGATAGAGACGAAACCGGAGCGAAAGGCCATTCCCTTTATTATGCGCCGTTGTCGGTCACGCCGCGATCTCAGGCTCTCAGCTAAACTGACGCATATGAATCTCCTTGCGCCCGGCACCGTCTGCAAATTCACGCTGCTCCTCGCACTTTCCGCGCCACTCTCTCTCGCGGCCCAGGCTCCCGCGCATTTCCGTTCCACCGAGATCCACCCCGACCGCAGCGTCACCTTCTCCTATAAAGATGCCGCTGCTACCACGGTCACGCTCGGCCTCGAGGGTGTCGCCAAACCTATCCAGATGAAAAAAGACTCGAGAGGCATTTGGACCGTCACCACGCAGCCCCTCGCACCTGAGATCTACAGCTATCATTTCGAGGCCGACGGCGATCGCCGTCTCGATCCAGCCAACCCTCACACCACCATCAATCTGGTAAGCATCGCCAACCAGATCACCGTCCGAGGCGACAGCCAACAACCATGGGAAGACACCAACGTTCCCCACGGCACGCTGCATCGCCACATCTACACCACATCCACAGTCCTCGGTCTATCCGATAACCAAAGCGCCTACTTCGTCTACACGCCCCCAGGCTACGACGAGAAGGCAAAGCAGCCTTACCCGGTCCTCTATCTCCTTCACGGCTGGAGCGACTCCGACGCCGGATGGAGTGCCGTCGGCCACGCCCATCTCATCCTTGACACTCTCCTCGCTGCAGGCAAGGTCAAGCCGATGGTCGTCGTCATGCCTCTAGGCTACGGCGACCTCGCCTTCCTCCGCACCCATGACGTCTGGGAAGACCCAGCCGCCATCGACCACAACACCGATCTCTTTGCCAAGGCACTGCTCACCGAAGTGCTGCCCCGCGTCGAGTCCGAATATCACGTCTCCAACGACCGCAACGACCGCGCCATCGCCGGTCTCTCTATGGGCGGCCTTGAAAGTCTCCAGATCGGGCTCACCAACAGCGGCCAGTTCGCCTGGATCGGCGGCTTCAGCTCCGCGGTCCACAATCTCGATTACACCCAGAAGCTCGCCTCGCTCGACCCCAAGACTGCCAACATCCGCCTCCTCTGGATAGCCTGCGGAACCGAGGACAATCTCATCAAGCCCAATCGCAAGCTCGTCGACTTCCTCAAGACAAAAGAGATGCCGGTCACGCAGGTTGAAACTCCCGGCCTGCATACATGGCTGGTCTGGCGCGACAACCTGATACATTTCACGCCGCTCCTTTTCCAGCAGAAATAACCCACCGCACGCGGAGCCGGCTCACCGCATCGCCCCTCGGCATCTTCCTTGACCAATCCGTTCCATCACAGACACGAAAGAAAAAGTGGCCTACGCATCAACCCCGCCAACTGCGCGCAATCCCCGATTCGCGGATAATCATCCGTAGAGCATGGAATCTTTCTTCACACGTTTCAAGAATGTTCTGGTTTTGGTCGCGATTCTCCTGGCCCAGACCATCGGCCTCGCCGTCCAGGTCCGCCGCCCCGTCGAATCCGGCGCGCCCGACGGGAGCAACGTCACTCTTCTACGCTACTGGACCGTCTCCACCGTCACTCCCTTCGAGCGGTTCTTCCATGGCTTTGGTTTCAACCTCCGTCACGGCTGGTCCAACTACATCGACCTGCGCAACACCCGCCAGCAGAATCACGACCTCCAGGAGCAGATCGCCCGCCTTCGCCTCGAGCAGGCCGCGCTCTCCGAAGACGCCATCCAGGGCCATCGGCTCCAGGCATTGCTCGACTTCCAGCAACACTACGTCGCCACCACCGTCGCCGCTCAGGTCATCGGCACCAGCGGAAACGATCTCTCGCACGTCCTCTACATCGACAAAGGATCGAAGGACGGCCTCAAACCCGACCAGGCCGTCATCACGCCCGACGGCATAATCGGAAAACTCCGCGACGTCTTCCCCCACACCTCGCAGGTATTGCTCATCAACGACCAGACCTCCGGCGCCGGCGTCCTCCTCGCCTCCACCCGCTTGCGCGCGATTCTTCGTGGCAGCCCCACCGGCCAGATCGTCATCAACAATCTCACACCCGACTCCCGCATCCGGCTCGGCGAGCAGGTCCTCTCCTCTGGAGGCGACCAGGTCTACCCCCGCGGCCTCCCTGTCGGCACCATCGAGTCCATCCAGCCCGACCCCGATCACCAGCCCTACACCCTCATCCAGCTTCGTCCCACAGCCAACCTCAACCAATTAGAAGAGGTTCTCATCATCACCGCTACCCAGCCCAACCTGCCCCTCCCGGCCCAGCACGATCTCGCTGTAGGTGCAGCAACTGCCGAGGCTCAGGCCGCCGCCAAGCAACTAGCCGACCAGCAAGCCGCCGAAGCCGCCGCCAGATCCGCCGCTCAGATTGTCGCCGACCGGCTCCCCAGCCTCCACGACCCCGACCACCCCGAAACAAACCCCGCCACCCCCGCCGCGCCAGGCGCAACACCCGGTGGAGTCGTGCCCAAACCCATTCCGACCCTCCACCCTGACCGGTACAGCCCCGGCTCGACCCCGCCGGCAGCCGACCTAAAACCCGGAGCCGCCGAGAGGAACAACCCAACCAACCCCACAAATCCCCCACCCTCAGTGACCCCAGAACCCGCAGCCCAGCCAGCGCCTGCCAAGCCCCGCAAACCGCAACCCCAAACCGATTCAACACAACCCCAGCTGACAACGAACAACTGAGAACTGGCCACCCTCTTAATGGCAACCCGCAGCTACACATCCCGCCGAGAGCTTGAACAGCACAGCTTCTCCCCCGCCGTCGCCCTCCTGGTGCCGCTTGGCGCAATCCTGTTTCAAGCCCTTCTCCCCAAGCCCTTCCCCCGCCTCGCCATCCTCGACCTTCCTCTCATCGTCACCGTCTTCTTCGCCGTCTCACGCCGCAACCCCGTCGCCGGCTGCCTCACCGGAGCCGCCATCGGCCTCCTCCAGGACGCCCTCACTGCCCAGCCCATCGGCGTCAACGGAATGGCGAAATCCGTCATCGGCTACATCGCCGCCAGCATCGGCATTCAGGTCGACGTAGAAAACCTCACCACCCGTATCTTCATCAACTTCGGCTTCTTCCTCCTCAATAGTCTCCTCATCTTTCTCATCAACCGTCGTCTCCTCGGCCTCACTAACGTCCACATCCTCTGGCTTCACGAACTCATTCGCGCCGCCATTAACACCGCCGTGGCCCTTCCCATCTTCTTCCTGCTCGATAACACCAAGCGCCGCGAGTAGAACGGAAGATTCAACCGTCTAACGAACAACGTTGATACACAACAGTTGCAGAGCGAAGTCCGCTGCTCCAGTCGTAGACTGGGAATAAGCATGGAAGCACTCCACCATCCCCACACGGAAGCCCAGACCCTCGGCCCCACCGGCAAGGCAGAGAAGCTGCCCGTCGGCAAGCTCCACTCCGTCCAATATCTCGTCGCCCTCATCCTCGCCATCCTCCTCGCCGGACTCTGGCGCCTCCAGGTGCTCAACTCTGAAAACTTCCGTTCTCTGGCCGAAGCGAACCGTGTCCGCAAGGTCCCCATCCTCGCTCCCCGCGGCAAGCTCTTCGACCGCGAAGGCCGTCTCCTCGTCGACAACTATCCCTCTGTCTCCTGCTATCTCCTCCGCGAACAGGTGAAGGATCTCGACGCCGACCTGCCCCTAATCTCCAGAGGCCTCCACATCCCCATCGAGCAGATCCAGGCCACAATCCGCCGCTTCCAGATCGCTCCCAAATACCAACCCATTCCCCTCAAGCAGGACATCACCCCCGATGAGCAAGCCTTCATCGCCGCCCACCGCGACGAGCTCCCCGAGCTCGAAACCCTCGATGAGCAGCGCCGGCTCTACCCCAGCGACGGATTCGCCGCTCACCTCATCGGCTACGTCGGGGAGGTCTCCGAGCAGATGCTCGCCACCGATGAACGCTACGCCCTCTACTCTCCCGGCGACGTCGTCGGCCGTTCCGGGGTCGAAGCCACCTACGACGCTGTTCTCCGCGGCATCGATGGCAGCCGCGACGTCATCGTCAACAGCCACGGCAAAGAACTAGGCCACCTCGGCCAGGAACTCGCCATCCCCGGCAAAGATCTCAAGCTCACCATTGACCTCGACATCCAGATGGCCGCTGAAAAGGCCCTCGAAGGCAAAGTCGGCGCCATCGTCGCTATGGATCCCCATACTGGCGAGATCCTCGCCATGGCCTCTCGTCCTACCTTCGACCCCAACCAGTTCTCCGTCCGCCTCACTAAAAATTACTGGAACGAGATCCTCAATAACCCCGATCACCCGCTGCTCAACAAAACCATCCAGGCCCAGCTCGCCCCCGGCAGTACGTTCAAAATCATCATGTCGCTCGCCGGCCTTCAGGAAAACATCGCCCAGACGTTGCACGTTGGCTGCAGCGGCGGTGCTGAATTCTACGGCCACTTCTACGCCTGTGATCGCCACCACGGCGCGGTCGACATCAACAATGCCATCCCCTACTCCTGCGACACCTTTTACTACACCCTTGCCAACCGCCTCGGCATTGACACCATCGCAAAGTACGCCACCTCCGTCGGCATAAGCCAGAAGACCGGCATCGATCTCCCCGACGAAGTCGCCGGCACCATGCCGTCCACCGCCTGGAAACTCAAGACGCAGCATGAAAAGTGGTACGCCGGCGAGGTCATCTCCGTCGGTATCGGCCAAGGCGCGGTCACCGCGACACCCATTCAACTCGCCCGCGCGCTCAGCGGCATCGCGTCCGGCGGCGTCCTCCGTCGCCCCCACGTTGTCTTCGCCGACGAGGTCCCGCCAGAGCTCCTCCAGACCATCCACGAGAACTTCCCCGGCACAGGCGAAGCCACCATCCCCATCACCACGGAAAACTGGCAGCTCATCACCGACGCGATGTCCAACGTCACCAACAGCCCCATCGGCACCGCCTACGTCGCGCATCTTGACGGCGTTGACTTCGCCGGCAAGACCGGCACCGCCCAGGTCATGAGTCACGACGCGCTCAGCCGCTCCGGGGGCGGTCACAAAACCGATCCCAACGCATGGTTCGTCGGCATGGCGCCCCGGCGCAATCCAGATATCGTAGTCGCCGTTCTATGGGAGCATGGAAACTGGGGCAACAACTCCGCCAAGCTCGCCGCGCAGGTCATCAATACCTTCGTCACCAAGCAGCGCAAACACGACAACAACCTCCGCATCGCCGACACCCCGCAGCCCCCCACCCCTCAGCCAGCCCCGGCCACCTCTACCATCAAAGCCCCCGCCCCAACCGCCGAATAGCGCATTCGCCAGACTCACTAAAAGATTCGGGTTTTGCTTGAGGAGTTGGGCGAGAAATCGGCCATCTCCATCGCCCAGGACTAGTGCGTGGCGGCGGTCGAGAAGTTGCGGGAGATGGTGATTGCGACACCTTTCGAGCGCTTTGCCGAGGGTGAGGTATTCGAGCCAGTGATAGGGACGGGCTATTCGGTCGAAGCTGGGCTCGATGGGCTTCATCGTCGTGATTGGAATGGTAGCTGGGTTGGGTGAGTGCGGTCGTGCTGCGCACGATTCCCACATCTCAGAATCGAGATATGGGGCACCCGGCGATGTTGAGTGGGATGGGCCTTATTGATGGAGGAATAGAAGAAGAAGGAGTGGGGTGGTGAGGGCGAGGTCTGCTGCGGCTCGGAGGGTGACTCGGGGAATTGCGTGTCGCGCGTTGTGCAGGACGAGCAGGAGTGCGGCTGAGATGGCGATTGCGCATGGAACGGCCGGGGCGTGGTGTTCGAGCAGGGATAGAGCGGCGCTGGAGAGGGTAAGAAGGATGGTCAGCAAGGGGAGATTGCGGAGGGCGAGGCGGGTGATGGCGTGCGTGCGTTGGGCGGGGTGCAGGGTGGGGTGTTCCCAGGCGTAGATGAAGAGACAGTTGAAGCTGCAGAGGCAGGCGAAGAGGAGAGCAGAGGGGACCAGGGGCAGGCGGAGGTCGGGACGGCGGGCGACGGTGGGGATGAAGGTGGCGGCGGCGAAGCAGAGGCCGACGGCGATCTCTTTGGGCAGACGGTGGGCGCTCTGTGTGGCGTGGATCAAGACGAAGTAGCCGGAGACGAGGCCTCCGAGGATGAGGTAGAGATCGATGGCGTGGGGTTCGAGATGAGAGAGGAGGAGTGAGAGGGCGATTGAGGCGACGACAATTCCGGTGAGGAAGGTGGAACGGTGGCGGTGGTGGAAGTAGTGGCGGGCTTCGAGGTCCTCGTGATGGGTTGGGTTGGCGTCGAGGAGGCGGGCGTCCATCAAGCGGTCGGCGGCGTAGAGCATCCAGACGGCCAGAGCCATGGCGAGCGAGGAGAATAGAGGAAGGTGGATGTGATTAGCGGAGGCGATGAACCAGGTCCATAGAGCGGCGATGGTGGGGGCATCGAGAGAGAGAAGGTGCCAGAGCGCGAGAGGGTTTTTGGGCAGGCGGATCGCTGTAGGTGACGGTGTGGTTGTGGTTGCGGTGGCCACTTGGGTTTAGTTGCTCCGGGTTTATTTGGTTCTTTCGTGGTTACAGACCTAGCTCGGAGAGGCCGGGATGGTCGTCGGGACGGCGGCCGAGGGGCCAGTGGAACTTGCGGTCGGATTCTTTGATGGGGAGATCATTGATGCACGCGTAGCGATGATGCATGATGCCGTTTTCGTCGAACTCCCAGTTTTCGTTTCCGTAGGAGCGGTACCAGTTGCCGGAGTCGTCGTGACACTCGTAGGCGAAGCGCACGGCGATTCGGGCTCCGTCGAAGGCCCATAGCTCTTTGATGAGGCGATAGTCGAGTTCGCGGCGCCATTTTCTGGTGAGGAATTCGATGATCTCTTTGCGGCCGTTGACGAACTCGGCGCGGTTTCGCCACTTGCTATCTACGGTGTAGGCGAGGGCGACCCTTTCAGGATCGCGGGAGTTCCATCCATCTTCGGCTTTGCGGACCTTTGCCGCGGCGGTTTCGCGTGTGAATGGCGGGACTAGATTCGGTTGTGGCTGCGTGCTCATCTCTTGGCTCCCTGCATCTATTGTCAGATGTCAGCCTGAGTTTTGGATGAATGCCGGCGAGACTGAGCTTCATGTTTTCGTGCGGGACCGTCTATTCGTCTATTCGTGTGTCGGCTATTCGTCGTGTCGTGTCGGCTATTCGTCGTGCGCGTGGTCTGCTGGAGAATTTTTGCCGGACCAGATGGTTTGCGAGGTCCAGGGTTGTGGGGGTTGAGACCAGAAGGGGTCGGCGTGGGGAAGGCCGAGGGGGAGCCAGGCTGCGCTACAGAGGTAGAGGCTTCCGGTGGAGATGTAGGCTTCGCCGAGGGCGGGTTGATGGCCGGCCAGGCCGATCTGGAGCCAGCCATCGCTCGAGAATGTTCCGGTGGGGCTGAGGGTGCGGTGCATGACGGCTGAGAGGGCACAGCGGACTTGTGGGGGTGTGAGAGATTCGGGGAGTATGTTGCGGCGGGATACGTCGGCGAGGAGATGGAACGCGCCGCAGCGATAGGTGATGGAGCGGCCAATGGCGGGGTAGGAGCCGTCGGGGGCGATGAGCCGCTCCTGAATGGCGGCGTAGCGCTGGGCTCGCTGATGGATGGGTGTGCGCATGGCGGACCAGTTGAGGGATTGTTCGCCGAGGGTGTCCATGAGTTGGAGGAGGTAGGGCTGGATTACGAAGCTGTTGTAGAAGTCCCAGTGGAAGTGTGGGCCGTCGCCGTAGGTGCCGTCGCCCAGGTACCAGCTCTGGTGTTCGCGGAGCCCGTAGTCGACGCGCATGCGGTCCCAGGGTTGGTTGAGCGTCATGAGAAGAGCTTCGTTCATGGCGGCGAAGAGAAGCCAGTTGTTGAAGGGTGGTTGTATTTTGCGTTGGGTGATGAGGGCTTCTGCGAGTCGTTGCTGGGTTTTTGCGTCTAGTTTTTCGAGGAGTTGCTTTGGGGCGCGGAGTAGAGCTAGCGCGAGAAAGGAGGAGTCGACGAGGGTTTGGGGGGATTCGCCGAAGCGCATGTAGTCGGGGGAGGCTGGGTCGAGGGCTGATGCGATTCCGGTGAGCGCGTAATCGCGGTATCGGGTGCGGAGGGTGGTTTCTTTTGGGGCTTCGCCGGAGGAGGGTTCCAGTTCGAGCCATGGGGCGAGGCCGGCGAGAAGGCGGCCCAGGGCTTCGAGGTGGGTTCCTGCTGCGCGGCTCTCGGTCTGACCGGGTGCGGCTTCGACGGGCATTTTTCGGCGGAGATTGCCTTCCTTGAGGGCCTTGAGGACCGGGTCGGAGACGAGTTCTACCTGCTGGAGCCAGTAGGTGCGGTTCTGTTGTGATGTTGGGGTGGTATCGGATGCGTGAATCTCCGGCGGGAGGGCGGCGCCTGCGCTTGCGGCGAGGCTCCCCAGGAGAAAGCTGCGGCGATCAGGGTTTGAGCTTTTGCTTGTAGGCATGTTTCTCCGGTTGTTTGAGCTTGATTGTAAGTTTCCCGGGGACTCTGTTGGCCTTTTGGTTTGTTGAGACGTAGTCTTCGAGGGCGGGCCCCCTTGTGGTGGCGATGGAACAGCAGGAAAGTTGGTGTCTGCATCCTACTTTGGTGAAGAGGACGGCAGGAAAAATAGGGCTTCTGGATCGGGTGGGTGGACAGAGAAACGGTGGTGGAAACGTTGGTTGATCTGCGATCGCATTTGCGGCTGATGCGTTCGCGGTGATTTTTGGTCTATGGGAGAGGGAGATGGAGACGGACACAGATTCATTGGAAAACTTCTCTTTTCTGGTGAACTGGGGTGGTACTCGGACAGAGATCCTGCGCGTGAGTCCTTTGCGATGGAGCACAAGCGTGGTGGTTCAACGCTCAGGTTCGAACATTTTGAATGCGACGCAAAAGGGGCCGGGACCGTCGGTGTATGGGCCGATTACGATTGAAAGAGAGATTATTTCGGGGGATACGGAGTTTCAGACGTGGGCCGGGGAGGTGGCGAACACGGCTGGCGCTCCTTTCCGGCGGGACGTCATCATTACGGTGCTGGATTCACAACGCAACCCGGCGGTTGTCTTTCAGCTGCGGAATTGCTGGCCCAGTGCGTATGAAGCGATTTCGGAGCTGGATGCGAAGTCGACTGGAGTCGCGACGGAAAAACTCACGCTGGAGTATGACTGGTTTATCCGGACCGATGTGTAGGTGGGCGGATGGGCAGGACCTGGTATTGAGGAAGAGAAGCGGATTTCTCCGCTATGCAGTTCACAATGAGGCTCTGAAGCAGCTTCGGTCGAAATGATGATTTTGCGTGGGAAGAGAACAGGGCGACGATATGCGGTGAATAACAGCAGATTCCTCCGCTGCGCTGCGGAATGACAAAGAAAAGTCGCTGCGGAATGACAAATAAAGGTGCGGGGAGTGCAGGGCAGCGGGGCGAAAGCTTAGGCTCTCGTGGCGACCGGAGCTTCGATACGTTCCTCTTTTGCTCCGGCGGCCCAGAAGCCGGGATCGATGTTGGCGAAGACGCCGTCGCGGCGTTCGATCTCGGAGAGGCGCTCATCCTGCGAACTGGTGAGGACGCCGGCGGATTCGAAGCTCTTCCAGATGGATTTGATCTCGTTGAATTGGTCGTTATGGGTGAGGAAGCGGATCTCGGCGTAGTCGCGCGCGGCTCCAGTGGTGATGAGGAACTGCCAGTCGGAGGATTCGAGGAGGAGGAGTTCGCGGCAGAGCTGCTGCACGATGCGCTTGCCGAGCGGGGAGTTGCGCCAGTGGCCTGTGGTGGCGACTTCGCGGGTGTAGAGCTCGGCGGGGTAGATGTGGGTGTAGGTCCAGGAGGTCTCGGGGTTCAGCCAGACCTGGTTGTTGCCTTCGGCTCCCCAGGAACCTTCGTGCATGGCGATGAAGCCGGCGCGGGGGTACATGTCGAGATATTCGGCGGAGCTGATGAGCTGGATGCCAGTGGCGCCTCCGCGAGTCGGGTCGTGAAGATCGCGGGCGATGGCTTCGAGCCAGAGAATGCCTTCGAACCACCAGTGGCCGAAGAGCTCGGCGTCGAAGGGTGAGCAGAGGATGGGCGGGACGGGGTCGTTGAAGCCGGATTTCAGGGCCTCATAGACGAGATGGATGAAGTTGGAGGCGTGGGCTTTGACGCGCTCGGCGGCCTGCTGGGGATAGTAGGGAAGCTTGTCGCCCATGTCGACCTTGTGGCCGGTGACGCGCCAATAGCGATGACCGCCGGGCCAGCGCTTCTTGTGGAAGTCGAGGTAGACGCCGTCGCCGGGATAGCCGGTGTCTCCGGACCAGACCTGGACGCCGGTGCGGGGGTCGCGGGGAAAGACGGTGACGGCGTAACGCTTGTCGTAGGGACCATCGACGTAGTAGGGCTGGTAGAGGGAGCGATGCGGCTCGTGGGTTATCTTCTCGACCTCTTCGTCGGTGACTACAGCCCCGTTGAGCAGCTCGTATGGAGAGGGGACGCGGTGGCCTTCCTCGACGAGGTGCGTGTCGACGTAGAAGAATTCGAGGTCGGATTCGGACAAGGCTTGCTCGACTCCGATGCGTTCGAAGCCCGGGGGCTTGGGTGAGCCATCCGCGAACTCGACGGGGTAGTTCCAGAAGCCGGCGGGGCGGTAGCCGCACTCGGGCGCCCAGATGCCGCGGGGGTGTTTGCCGATGTGGCGGATGTGGGTGTCGACGGCGGTGCGGACCTGGGCCCGGACGCTTTCGTCGGTGCCGAGGAGCGGCATGTAGCCGTGGGTGGCGCCGCAGGTGATGATCTCGATGAGGCCGATGTCGTTGAAGTGGCGGAAGCCCGCGATGATGTTGCGGTCGAAGTGGAGGAAGTCGGCGAGCGCCTGCGAGAAGAAGCGGTGCCAGAAGCGGGCGGTGTCGGCGAGGTGAGTTTCGCCGGACTGGATGAAGAAGGCCTCGTCTTCGCGGGCGGCGACGATTTTGCGATTGAGGTAGTTGGGAAATTCGGCGATGAAGACGGGATGACAGAGCTGCTCTAGCAGGATGGGGGATAGGTTGAGATTGCAATTGAAACGGATATTGTCGCGCTCGAGATTTTTGAGGATGCGGAGGAGCGGTAGATAGGTTTCAGCGGCGGCTTCGTGGAGCCACTCCATACCGTGGGGCCAGGTGCCGTGATTGACGACATAGGGCAGATGCGCGTGCAGGGTAAAGGTGAGAAATCCGGCTGGGCGGTTTGCCGATGCCTTCGTCAAGACGAACACCTCAGTGGATATTTTCGGTTGTGTGCGGCATCCTAAAATGGTTCGGCAGGATTGCCGCAATTGAGTTTACACCAGCTTCAGGAAGTGCTTTCGGTTGCCGATGCGGCGGAGTGTGAACTCCGCCACACGTCGATTGGATGCGTGTCCCGCCTCACTGTTGCGGTGTATTTTGGGGATGCTGCTGCAGAGTCGGAGTGGGGGTTGGGCTCTCGGTTTCGCCGTTAGTGGGGACTTTAAGCGAGAGGGTGTTGGTGAGGTTGAAGCGGATGAGGGTTTCGGAAGTGATTTGCACCTGCTGACCGCGAGTGATGGTGTTGGCTCCAGCTCCCACGCCGCCGCCAGTAGCGGCTCCGATGGCCGCGCCTTTGCCGCCGCCGATGATGCCGCCGAGGATAGCGCCGACGGCTGCTCCGCCACCGACCTTGGCGGCGGTATTGGCACCGCGGCCCTTGCCCTGGACGCTATAGGGCTCGGTGTTGACTGTGACTGGCTCGCCGTGACGATTGATGCTGGTGAGTTCTATGGTGAGGAGAGAGCTACCTTTGTAGTGGGCGGCCTCTTGAACGGCGACGACGCGGCCGGTGACGGGGGTGCCGGTACGAATGACGACGACGCCGTCGCTGACGATGTCCGCGGCGATGGTGCCGTTGAAGGTCTCACCCTGCTGTGTGGTGGCGCTGTCGAGGGTCTGGGTGATGCGGATCGGGAGGGTGGTTCCGGGGCTGAGGGTGACGTTACGGAAGGCGGGTCGTGGTGGTGGCGGCGGTGGCGGCGGTTCCTGCGGGCGCGGTGGCGCGGCGTCGGCTACGTGCGGAGAGGTAGTGTCAACCGGCGCGGGCTGGCGGACGATGGGCGCGGACTTCGATTTGACGGGTGGGGGCTGCTTCGGCCTGGGTGCTGCGGGCGTGGGGGGCGGAGGCAGCGCAGGTGGGGCTGACGGCGGGGGAGTGGCCGCCGCGACGACCGGCGTGGGGGCTTGAACGGTCAGGTTGTTGACTACGGTCTTGACGCCAGGAACCTGCGCGGTGTCTGCTGCGGCGAGCGAGCGCGCGGCTTCGCTGCTGACAGTGCCGTTGAGGGTGGCCACCTGCTTTTGGACGGAGGGTTGGATGGCTTCGTTGCTGAGGGCGCTGTCTGCCGCGATTCGGCTTTGGAGCGCGGCGGTCAGGCCGGCATCATCGGTGGGAGTCGTAGGCGCGCTCTTGCATCCGGCAAAGCCGAAGGCAATGGTGAGAGCTGTGACGGCCAGGATTGCGCGGGAGGCGGAGAGATTCTTGCTAGCGTACATAGATCCCCTTCTTGCGGAAAACACTCGCACTTCAAAAACACTGTAAACCAAGGAACTGGTATTCGATCGAGGTGTTCGCTCCAAGTTTACGGGAGAGCGCACCGGCTTCTCGACCGTTATGTAATTAAGACGAAGAGGAAGCTGGAAGGTGATGAGGGTTTGGTGGGTGGAAAAGGTTCGCGCTGTGGGACCTTCGGGCGAGAGATAAACGCGGCTGGAAGTGAAGATGAGCGAGGACGGCAACCTAAATCCGGGGGAGGGCATCCAGATAGGAAAGGAAGAAGGGGTCGGTCGAAGTGCCGAGGTGTGCTGGAGATATCGACTCTCGCCCGAACGCAAATCTGGAACTTGAGTTATAACAGCGGAAGAAGCAGATTCCGCATTTGAAGCCTTAACAGGAGAAGAGCATGTCAGATAACGACAACGAGAGTGGCATTAGTGGATTGGGATGGTTTCTGGCGGGTTTAGGAATAGGTGCGCTGGCAGGCGTGCTGTATGCGCCCAAGGCGGGCAAGGAGACGCGCGAAGAGCTGGTAGCGAGCGCTCTGGACGCCAAAGACCGGGCTGCGGTGCTGGCACAGCAGGCTCAGGAGAAGGCGGCGGAGCTCGCGGCTCAAGGCAAACAGCAGGTGAGTGAATATGTCGATCGCGGTAAGGAGTATTATGACCGCGGACGAACCCAGTGGGCGCAGTATGTGGAGAAGGGCAAGGGCCTGGTTCAGGAGCAGCAGAATAAGGTTGCGGCTGCGATCGATGCGGGTAAGGATGCTTATGCCAGCACGACAAGCGAACCCAATTCGTAGAGTAGATTTACGGTAAGACGGGGCCCGGTCAGCCGTTGATGGTGGCCGGGCCTTATGATTTGTTGGTTATTATTTTTTGGGGAGAGCGAGAGACGATTATGGAACCGATGGGAATCATGATGTCGGGAATGTGGCTGCAGGAAACGGGCTCGCTTTCTTCGGGGAACTCGCAATTGCTGACATGGTTTGTCGGTATGGTGGCGGTTGCATTGATGGTGCAGGCGATTGTGGTGGTCGTGATCGCGATTAAAGCGGCGAAGTCGAGCAAGCGGGCGTTTGAAATCGCCGAGGAGCTGCGAGGGAAGATTGGGCCGCTTCTCGAGAAGATTGGGCCGCTTCTCGATACGACCCAGAGTGTGTTTCATGACGCGGCTCCGAAGGTGAAGATCATCACCGAAAATCTGGTGGAGACGACTCATTTGGTTCGCGACAAGGCACGGGAGTTGGATGCGACCGCGAGCGAGTTGAACATGAAGGCGCGCGCGCAGGCGGCACGGGTCGATGGGATGGTAACGTCGGTCTTAAATACTACGGCTGAGATTACAGAGACGCTGCAGCGGGCGGTGAAGGTGCCGGTACGCGAGCTTACGGGCCTGGTGAATGGGTTCAAGGCGGGAGTGGATGTTCTGGTGGGGCGGGCGAAGGGGTTCGGGCTCGGCAAGCCAAATGGGGCGCGAGGGCGGGACACAGAGTGGTGAGGATTCGCGGTTTGGGTGTTTCTTTTTTGCCGGCTCCGGTTCTGCTCGGGGTTCAGGTGGGCGCGCGGATGAGGTGGGTCCGGTTTAGAGCCTGGTTGGGAAGGCTCTGAACGCGGTGGTTGGTTTAGGTCTTCGGGATCCTTCGCTGCGCTCAGGATGACGGCAAGAACAAGCAAAGGCGAGAGCTAGATGATCCAGCCACCGCCGACTACCTCGTCTTCCTGATAGAAGACGGCGGACTGGCCGGGGGTGATGGCGCGCTGGGGCTCGTCGAAGCGGGCGTGAACGGTGTGGTCGTCGACGCGGCTAAGCGTGGCCATGGCTGGGACGTGGCGATGGCGGATCTTGGCGCTGACGCGGATGGTTACGCCTTCGGCCAGACGGGGGATGGAGATCCAGTTGAGGCGGTTGGCGAAGAGGTCGCGGGAGAAGAGATCTTCGTTTGCGCCTACGGTGACCTGGTGGGAGTCGGGGTGGATGGCGAGGACGTAGAGCGGGTTGGTGGAGGTCAGACCGAGGCCCTTGCGTTGGCCCACGGTGAAGCTCTGGATACCTTCGTGGTGGCCGATGACCTCGCCGGTGGTGGTGACGAGTTCGCCGGCGGTGTCGGGGAGTTGTTCGTTTTGCTCGTCGAGGTAGGCCTTCAAAAAAGTGTGGTAGTCGCCTCCGGGGATGAAGCAGATCTCCTGCGAGTCCGACTTGGTGGCCACGGCTAGTCCGGCTTCGGCGGCCATTTGACGGACGGCTGGCTTTTGCATTTCCCCGAGCGGGAACAGGGTGCGGGAGAGTTGATCCTGGGTGAGGCCGAAGAGGAAGTAGGTCTGGTCCTTGGTGTGATCGGCGGGGCGGGAGAGAATCCAGCGCCTCCGCGTTTCGTCGAAGTGGTTGCGGGCGTAGTGGCCGGTGGCGATGCGGTCGGCGCCGATCTGACGGGCGGTGATGAGGAGCTGGTCGAACTTGAGGTGGTTGTTGCAGAGGGTGCAGGGGATGGGCGTGCGGCCCGCGAGGTATTCGCTGACGAAAGGCTTTACTACTTCGGCTTCGAAGCGGTCCTGCTGGTTGACGACGTAGTAGGGGATGTCGAGCTGCTCGGCTACGTGACGTGCGTCGTAGACATCGTCGATGGAGCAGCAGCGGCCCTGGACGGATTCGGGCATTCCTTCGTGTCCGGCGAGACGGCGCTGGTTCCAGAGCTGAAGGGTGAGGCCGACGAGAGTGTGGCCCTGGCCGCGCAGGAGTGCAGCGACGGCGGAGGAGTCGACTCCTCCGGACATGGCAACGGCGATGGTCTCGGGCATGGGCATTGTTCTGCTTCAGTGCTGCTCTTTCCATTTTCTCATTTTTGGGGGTTTTAGAGGCTGGAGATATGGATGTACTGGCAGCGGTTCGAGGAGGGATCCTAAAAAGGCAAGATGAGTGAAGAGAGAACCGGGGCTAAAGCCCCACGTGGCTGAAATGATTTGTCGCAGGGCTAAAGCCCTGCGCTAATCCCAAAGGCAACGACAACCTTTTGGAGCTTCTTGAGAGGTTGGGAGGATGTTGTGTCTGTGGCGAAAATTGTCCACAAATGAACGGGGAAGTTCGGAATTGAACATGTCGTCTATCTGTTCGAGTCATTGTCGTTGAAAGCATGGCCGTTTCGACGTGTTGTTTTGGTGAACAACTTGCTTTGTGTTGCGTATGAGCTGGAACAGGGAGGACTGAAAACTGTGATTGAAAACTTGCGTTATGCGGTGAGACAGCTTGTCCGGGTGCCGACCTTCACGATTGTTACGATTTTTACGCTGGCTCTGGGCGTGGGAGCGAATACGGCGATCTTCAGCGTGATTCAGGCTGTGCTGCTGCATCCTTCGGGCGTACAGGATCCGGAGCGAGTGGCATCCTTCCATGGCAAGTACACGCAGCTGAACCTGCCGAGTATCGGTGTGTCAGCGCCGGACTTTGCGGATGCGCAGTCGCTGCATGGGCTGGTGGATACGGCGGCGATGGTGCAGGCAGCGAGCTTCAACGCGACTTTTGATGGAAGGACGCAGCATCTGCGGGCGGGCAAGGTGACGTGGCAGTGGTTCCAGGTGTTTGGAGCGGAGCCGATCCTTGGGCGGACGTTTTTGCAGGAAGAGGACCAGAGTGGCGCCGATCGTGTGATTGTGTTGAGCTACGCGGCGTGGCAGCGAATGTTTGGCGGACAGCACGATGTGATCGGCAAGACGCTGCTGCTGGATGACAAGTCCTATCGCGTGATTGGGGTGATGCGCAGCGATTTTGCGTGGCCGAAGGGGGTGGAGCTGTGGACTCCGCTGGGGTTGGTGCCGACGGCGTTTGCTGCGAACAATCGCTTCAATGAATCGTATGGCAGCGTGGTTCGATTGAAGCAGGGAGTGACGGTGGCGCAGTTCAACGCGGCGATTGAACAGAAGAGGCTGGAGGAGATTCGGCGCGAGGGCTCGGGGAGTTTTGGGCAGAGCTCGGGGTGGGGGATGTTTGCGCAGCCGTGGACAGAGGATGCTGCGGGCGATCTGCGGAAGCCGCTGTTTGCGCTGTTTACGGTGGTGGCGATGATTCTGCTGATCGCTTGCACGAATATCTCAGGGCTGATGTTGGCGAGGTCTTCGACGCGAATGAAGGAGCTGGCGATACGGACGGCGCTGGGTGCTTCGCTAAGGCAGCTTGCGATGCAGTTTGTTGTGGAGACGGCGTTGCTGGCAGGGACGGCGACCGTGATCGGCCTGGTGGCGGGACCGTTGCTGGGCAAACTGCTTTTGCTTGCGATTCCACATGATCTGGCGACGGGCTTTGCGGTTCAGACTGATTTGAGAGTGGTGGCTGCGGCCGCGGGATTTGGTCTGCTGGCGGCGTTTTTGGCGGGGCTGGCACCGGTGGTGCAGCTTGCTCGGAGGTACAAATCGCTGAGGCTGAGCGAGTACAGCAAGAGTGCGACGGCGGGAGCTGGACGGCAACGCTTCCGGAATGTGCTGGTGTGCACGGAGATTGCGTTGGCGTTTCTGCTGGTCGCGGGGAGTGGGTTGTTTCTGGCGAGTCTGAGAGAGTTGCAGACGGTTGATCCGGGGTTCAAGAGCGATTCCGTTTTGACGGGCAAGGTGACGCTGAACGCGACGAACTATCGTGACCAGGATTTGAAGCAGGCGAATTTTGTGCGGGATGTGACGCAACGGCTAAGCGTGCAGCCGGGGGTTGTGACGGCCGCAGCGGTTTTTCCGGCGCCATTCGCCAGCGGGATGTATCCATCGGGGAGCTTTGCGATCCAGGAGCGGCCGCAGGCTTCGCCGGATGATCCGGGGCCTCATGGCGACAGGGCGTGGGCGACTTCAGGGTATCTTTCGGCGATGCAGATTCCGTTGTTGCAGGGACGGTGGTTTGGGGAAGAGGACCGCGTCGGCAAGCCACCGGTGGCGGTGATCGACGATATGCTGGCGAAGGCTTATTGGCCGGGCAGGAGCGCGATTGGACAGCATGTTCGGTCTGGTTCCAAATCGCCGTGGATAGAGATAGTGGGCGTGATTGGCCATGTGCGGCGCGATTCGCTTGAGGTAGAGGAGAACAAGGGCGTGATTTATCGGCCGATGGCGCAGCAGCCGGTGGACGAGGCGGTGTTTGTGGTGCGGACGAAGATGAATCCAGATGCGATGCGGACGCCGCTGGCGGAGGCGGTGCGTGCGGTGGATTCGACCGAGGCTGTTTACGAGGTCGAGACGCTTGGGCATTTCGTCGGCGATTCGCTGGCAGCGCGGCATCTGCTGGTGTGGTTGTTGACGATGTTTGGCGGGCTGGCCTTGTTGCTGGCGGCAATTGGGATCTATGGGTTGCTGAGTTTTACGGCTTCGCAGAGGACGACGGAGATTGGGATTCGCATGGCTCTGGGGGCGCAGCGGTGGCAAGTGGTTTCGCTGATGCTGCGTGAGTCGCTGGTGTTGATTGGCGCGGGAATATTAGCGGGGCTTGTGTTGACGTTTGTTGCGCAGCGAGTTCTGATCCATTCGTTTGCGGCGATGGATTCAGGGTTGTCGGTTTCGTTGCTTTTTGCAGCGTTTAGTTTGCTTTTCGCAGCGGCGCTTGCGTCCATTGTTCCGGCGCGACGGTCGGCTAGTGTTGATCCGGTCGTCGCGCTTCGGAATGAGTGAATGTGTTTTTTGTGTAGCGGCGAATTACTTCGCCGCGACGTTGTGGTTGGGGTAGATGGCCTGGACGGTGAGGATTTCGTAGGGTTTGATGGGGACGGTGACTACGTCTCCGCTTAGGTTGAGATGGGCACCCTCGGGTTTCTCCATTAGGTTGGTTTCGATGGCGTAGGTGGCTCCGGGTGGAATGTGGAGCTTGACGTCGCTGGGGGTGCCGGCCCACTCGTACATGCGGAAGATGAGAGCGTCGGAGTCTTCGGCTTTTTTGATTGCGGTTAGGGTGACGTTGGGATTTTCGATGCTTGCCCAGGAGTGTTCGGCGGGTAGGGCGCCGGTGTGGGGGAAGACTTGCTCGGCTTTGATGGGGTCGTTGAGTTCGTAGCCGCGACGGACAGTGAGGGATTGCTTCCAAGTGCCGGCGTGAGGGTAGAGGGCGTAGCGAAATTGCTGGCGGCCTTTGTCGGCGACTTCATCGGGCCAAGTGGCGGAGCGGAGAAGTGTGAGGCGGAGGGTGTTGCCCTCGGCGTCGTAGCCGTACTTCGAATCGTTGAGGAGGGAGAGGCCTTGCTTCGCGTCGCCGAGGTCGGCCCAACGCATGGCGGGGACTTCGAACTTGGCTTTCTCCCAGGAGTTGTTGCGGGTGGTGGTGCGCTCGATGGAGCCGTAGGGGATCTCGTAGGTGGCTTTGGGGCCGGTGGCGGCGAGAGGGAAGGCGGCTTTGAGGAGGACGTGGGTTTCGTGCCAGTCGATGTCGTTGTCGATGACGACGGTGTCGGAGTAGGCGTCGAGGGAGATGTCCTGCGTGAAGTGCGAGGACTGCCAAGTGCGGGCGACTCGGACGGTTTTACGGAGTGGGCCGTCTGTGAGTAGAGTGACGCTGTCGACATTGGTGATGGGGGTCATGTGGTCGAGGGTGCCGGGGTCGATGTTCCAGGCGTCGTATTGCTTGGGTGTGTCTTTAAAGGTTTGGAGCTGGTTGCCGCAGGCGTTTGGGGCGAGAGATTCGGTGTTAGCCGGAAGGGATACGAGACTGGTGATGCAGCCGGTTTTCTTGTCGACGGTTAGCTTGAGTTTGGAATTTGAGAGATGAAAATTATTCGTATCTTGTTCCGAGTTAATCAGTGGCGGCTGAGGTTTGTAGCCTCGCGCGACTTGCGGCTGAGGCGTTGGACCCGCATAGAGAACCTTATATCCCAGTGCTGGAATGTTCTCGACGCTGACAAGAACGTCGAAGGTGTGAGTGCTCTCGTCATAGTGAAGCACCTGTGTTGGCATATGCTTGCCCGCACCATCAAGAATGGTGACGGATCCACTTGTCTCAGGCAATTGCAAGGACAATTGAATGGTTTCTGAGCGCAGCCACGCCAATGGATTGAAGACAAGTAAAGAAACGCTCGCCGCATGGCGAGGATCGGCTGTATTGATGCTTGTTGCGAGGGTGCTGAGGGAGGCGTCGCTTACTTCGTGGTCGACCTGGAAGACTTCGGTGTAATCTTTTTGCGCGTCTTTGTAGATGACGCCGATGCCGGAGCCGGCGGCTAGATCGTGGAATTGGTTGAAGGTGATTTTTTTCCAATTGTCGGTTAGTTGGTCAGCGGGGTAGGGGCGGCTGTTCAGCCATGCCAGGGAGGCTAGTTTTTCGGCGTCGAGGGTGGCGACTTCGCTGGTGCGCATGTTGCGTTTGTGAGCGGCCTGCGTGGTGAAGACGCCGCGATGGTATTCGAAGTAGAGTTCGTCGTTCCAGGTGGGGAGACCCATGGCTCCGGTGGAGGAGGCGGCGGGTGGGGTGTAGCCCTGGGCGATGCGGTCGTAGTTCCAGGTGGGGGAGTCGGCGTTGAGATTTTTTTCTACGTTGGTGAAGTAGCTTTGCGCGGTGTGGTAGCGCATGGTGGGGACGGCGTCCTGCTTGCCGGCATCGATCCAGTGGTCGGCCTGGTCGAGCATGGCTCGGGTGGGCCCGCCGCCGTGGTCGCCTATGCCGTAGAGGTCGAGGTGTTCCGAGGTGCCGGGGTTGCGCTGGGCGGTCTCGGCGAAGTCGGCGGAGATGCGGGTGGGGTTTACGTTGTCGTGGACGTAGTCAGTGGGGAAGTAGGTCA
>JAOAPF010000069.1 GCA_025462755.1 Edaphobacter sp. | reverse complement strand
CCTCCGGCAAGGAACGCGCGCGCAGCGCTCAGAATTGCCGGCGCGACAGCGTCGATGTCGTTCTCGCGCAGGAGCCGAAGAGGGACGCGGTCGCCAAGTTCGGGATTCACGCCAGTCAGCCAGGCCTGCACGACCGCGGGCGAGTCATGCTCACTCAAAGTGCGAACAACCTGAAACGCGAACCGTAAACGCGCTTCGGCTTCGCCATAGATCTCACCCCCAGCGATCCACCGGTCGACAGCACGGATATCTTTAACTTCCCCTATGTAGGCGACGAGTTTGCGTCCGACGATCTCGACCAGCCTCTGGACGACGGTAGCGGCGGGAAGGCGCAGCGCCTCTCGATGGGCAAATAGATCGGGCCTCTGTAGTGATGCAGTCGCCATGGGAGAACTCCGGGTGAAACTTCCAGATCCAGCATCTCATATTCCCGCCTAAATAACACCCAACTACCATAACAATCACATGCAATTACCATCCTCAGCGCAACTGGAACACCGAAACTTTATGAACCGCCTTCTCCGAGCGAGCCACAAGACACGGCAGAAGGCTTTTTATCAATGCTTTGCGCACCGTATTGAAACCATCAGGCGAGCAGCACCGATGCCACTGGCCTAGAAGTCTCTCTCAGTTCGACGAGAGAATACCGCACTCACTCCGGCCCCATGACTCTCTTCTCGCGACCCTGCAGCTGAGAAGTCTCCATGGCTCATTGCAAGAAGTCCATTCCGAAAGGTCTCATATGCCCAGTTACCCGGTGCCATCGAATGATGGCTACGCTATGGTTCCGCTTGGTACCGCAGAAGGGAAACCCGTCAAATCCATTCACATCTACCAGGATGACGAAGCTCTCAACGTCGATCTCGAGTTCGAGGACAAGTCGATGCTGGAGATGATCTTCCGCGTCGGCTTTCGATCAACCATCAATCTGCTCGAAAACGACGACGGCAATTACCACCTCCGCAAAATCAAACCAAAACAACGCGGAGAGTAGATACGAGCCATTCCTCATGCCTCCGATCTCGAACCGCGTTCTCCTTCCAAGGACAATCCAATGAAACCCTCCATGCTCTATGAAGCGCTTTTTGCGCTCATCGGCGAACGCGTGCCCCTGCACATCTGGGGACCATGCGGCGTAGGCAAATCGCAGATCGTGTTCCAGGTTGCGAACGATACACAGCGCGAGTTCCGCGATGTTCGCGCAGGGCAACTCGATCCGGTCGATCTGCGCGGCTTGCCCCGCATCACCTCCCTCCAGACCGAGTGGGCACCACCCAAGTTCCTTCCCACCAGTGGGAAAGGCATCCTGTTCCTTGACGAACTGACTTCTGCGCCGCAGATGACGCAGGCTGCCTGCTATCAGCTGGTGCTCGACCGCCGTTTGGGGGAGTACGTCCTGCCCGATGGCTGGGTCGTCATCGCTGCGGGGAACCCTGCCTCGGAGCGAGGCGTTCATTTCTCGATGCCGCGCCCTCTGCGCAATCGATTTGTTCATCTCCACCTCGAAGCGGATCTACCTGAGTGGTGCCGATGGGCGGTTCGCGCGGACATCCGCTCCGAGATCATCGCTTTCCTTCGTTTCAAACCTGCGCTGCTGCACGACGCCGACGCAACCTCTGACCAGAACGCATGGCCCACTCCGCGTTCCTGGGAGATGGCCTCGAATGTCCTGAAGGGGATGGCCGGGAGGTCCGGCACTTCGGCCGCAGAGACAGAAGCACAACTGCTCGAAGGCACCATCGGGTCGGCTGCAACAGCCGAGTTCGTGGGATTCCTGCGGCTCTTTCGGCAACTGCCATCCATCGACGAGATCTTGCTCAATCCAACGAGCGCTCCCCTTCCCGATGAGCCCTCGGCACAGATCGCGATCGCGACTGCGCTCGGACGCGCGATCTCCGATCAATCCGTTGCCAAGGGTCTGACCTATCTGGACCGGATGCCCACGGAGATGCGCGTACTCGCCATGCGCGACGCTGTCGCACGCGACCGGGCCATCACCAGCACGCCGGAGTTCATTCGCTTCGGCATAGAACACGCGGAGGTTATTCAATGATCACGAACAGAGCTATGCTTGCCGCCGTCCATATCAGCATCTGGACTGCAACCAAACACGACCGTAAGGTGAGCCGTGACGTTGCCAATCAGCACGGCGCACAGGAGAGAGCAGGACGCTACAATAAACAACTGCTCATGGGCGCCGCGAGACTGGAAGATCTGCGAACCCTGGCCGGACAGATCCGTCAGCACTTCTACAAGGTCACGCTTCCCTGGTCGGATGAGGGGCTTCGGCTTCTGCCCTCGCACTTCCTCTTCGATCTCACCGCGCGGATGCGTGAGTTCAAAACGGATTTCTCAGCAGGTGTGGATCAGTTCCTTGAGGTCTACCCGAGCTACATTCGGGAGGCCCGGGCCGAGCTCGGTAGCCTGTTCAGGGAAGAGGACTATCCCTCCGTCGACAAGCTGCGGGAGAAGTTCAACGTCAATCTGGAGATTCTCCCGATCTCGACCGGTGACGACTTCCGCGTCACGATGTCAGCGGAAGAGCAGGCACGCATCGCTCGGGAGATCGATGCGAACGTGCGGCAACGGCTGACCAAGGGTACGGACGATCTCTGGAAGAGATTGAGGGATGTCGTCAGCCACATGGTCGACCGGCTGAATGAACCGGAATCAAGGTTCCACGCAACGCTCATCACCAACATCTACGATCTCGTCTCCCTGTTGCCGCAGCTGAATGTCAATCAGGATCCGGACCTCGAGCGCTTTGCAACGCAGATTCGTGCGCGGTTGTGCAACTACACTGCGCAGGACCTGAAGAAGGATGATCTGCTCCGGACCTCCACGGCAGCGGAAGCGGCCGGCATCGTCGCGGAGATGGATGAGCTCCTCGAGTCCCGGCTCTCGCAATCTTCCGTCGAGCCGGCGGCGATGCCGGAGGTCACGGACATCCTTGCCCACATGTCGGCCTACATGGGGGCATCGGCAACGCTATGAGACGCGAGACCGCCGCAGCGATCCGTATCCAAAGGGCGCGCACGACGCTCCTGTTGGATCATCCATTCTTTGGAACACTCCTCTTCCGGCTGAAAGGACGGGAGACCCACTCGGTTGAAACGATGGCAACCGACGGGGTCTCCCTCTTCTACAACCCCGTATTCGTGGACGAACTCACGACGCCAGAGCTGGTCGGCGTTCTTGCGCACGAGGTTCTCCACCCCGGGCTTCAGCACCACACACGGCGTCGAAACCGCAGTCCACTCCGGTGGAACATGGCTTGCGATTACGCGATCAATCCTCTGCTCCTCGACGCAGGATTGACTTTACCGAAAGGCGTGCTGGTTGAGGATCGGTTCCGTGGCATGAGCGCAGAGCGGATCTACAACCTGCTTGACGAACAAGAGGAGGGAGGGAACCAGGATCAAGCGGACGATGGCTACGGAGACTCGACAAAAGCTGGGGGAGAGCACGATGAGCCGCGCGCGCCCGTAACTGCAGGTGGGATCGGCCAGGTTCTCGATGCGCCGGAGCCTGAGACGGCAGATGGGAAGGATGTTGCCCAACAAGCACGCGAGTGGCAGATCGCCGTGGAACAGGCTCAGACGATCTCCAAGATCACCGGTAAAGTGCCAGCGGGTCTTGAGAGGAGCGTTGAAGGAGCGGAGGAGGCTCGTGTCGATTGGCGCGAGCTGCTGCGCCGGTCCTGGTCTGAGACGAGTCCTGCGGACTACTCCTGGACGCGGCCGAATCGCCGCCATATCTGGCAAGGGCTGTATCTGCCCGGTATTACTCGGGACGGCGTCGGAGAGATCGTGATCGCGGTAGACTGCTCCGGCTCGGTGAGCGCAAGACTACTCTCGCTCTTCGAGGCGGAGATCCGTTCCATCCTCGAAGGACAACGGCCGGAGCGTGTCCATGTGCTCTACTTCGATACCTGTGTCCACAAGGTCGATGTCTATGCAGCCGGTCAGCAGATCCGACTCGATCCAGTGGGCGGAGGCGGCACGGATTTCCGCCCCTGTTTCGATTGGGTGGAAGAGCACCAGGTACAGCCACAGATGCTGGTGTTTCTGACCGATCTCTACGGAACGCTGCCAGAGGAAGAACCGTCTTACCCAGTTCTTTGGGCGTCGACCGGATCGCGTCAAGCCCCCTTTGGGCAGCTCGTACCGATGCAGGCAGCATGAGAGAAGCGACTGTCGTACCAACCAGCTTGCCTTCTGTCGGGGGATACACACATTCCGCCTACCAACGAGCCGCAGGTCTTAACCTGCGGCTCGTTGTGTTCGCTTCCACTTCACGCCAAAGGAGGCGCCATGCCCATAAACGCGCAAGAGAATTCTCTCTTCGAGATCGATCGAGAGCTGGACTTTCTGCTCGATGAGATCCAAGAGGAAGCAGAAGAAGGCTCTGAAGAAGTTCGAGCAGAGCTGGTTCAGAAGTTCCACGAGTTCTGCGAGGCCTATACCGAGAAGGTCGATCGAATAGGTCATTTCCTTAGCCTGATGGAAACCCGGGCTCTCTATTGCCGGGATCAGGCTGCTCGACTGACGGAACGCGCACGTTTGACAGAAAACAAGGTCGAGCGGACGAAGAGCATGGTCCTCTATTACCTTCGCAGCCGTGACCTTCGGAAGATCGAGGGACGAGAGTTCACCTTGTGCGCGCGTAAGAACAGTCAGGACAGTGTGTTCATTTCCGATGAGCCCAAGGTGCCGTTAGTACTGCGAGAGATCGAGGCCAAGATTCCCGGACGGTTCTGGCAGGCACTCCTCTCGATATTGCCCGAGGACGATGCCACCGAACTCAAAGCCTGTGTTCGGCAGATGAAACCGAGCAATGAGGCGATCAAGAACGCCGCTGCCATGCAGGAGAGCGTCCCGGGTGCGGAGATACGCCGCGGTTTTCATCTGCGCGTCGCCTAACGCCCCCACTCGCTTCAATGGTCGACTACTCCCTCCATCATGCGCGATGAAGGTCGGCCCTTCTCGCTCCCACAATTCGGAGGACATACCTATGGATCGAACGATCAACATTGCGACGGATGGATCTGCTATCGGAAATCCTGGTCCCGGCGGCTGGGGCGCGGTCTTCACGCATGGGCGGCAGCAATGGAAACTGTCAGGAGCCTCACAATGGCAATAAGAGGTTGCTGCGCAAGCACACCAATCATAAAGACCGTTACACCATGTACAAGGCTTCGGCTGGCGACTGCGGCGCTTGTTAGCTGAAGTCGCGCTGCACGCAGGCTCCGAGACGTGGCTTGGCTCGCCATCTATACGAAGACGCGCTGAATCGGATGCAGGAGCGTGTGACGCCGGAGGAGATGAGGCTGCGCCGATGCACGGTCGAGCATCCCTACGCGACGATCAAGTACCGCATCTTCGGATATCCGCGTCTGCTGATGCGCGGGTTGTCCGGTGCACGAGTCGAACTCGGCATCGCGACAATGGCTTACAACCTCTAACGCATCTCCAACGTGCTAGGCGCAGCCACACTAACGGAGGCGCTTCAAGTCTGATGGCGGCATTGGAAGGATCTTCACGCGATCCCAACTTAACGATTTCGTTTTTGATACTCGCGGCGATCTCACGATACTTGCGCTGCAACTCGCGCAGTTTCAGGAGTTCGCCTGAGGTTTCGGGCGGATTGCAGGATATGTAGCTGCTAATGGTTTCGATGTCCTCCTCGACATCCCTAAGTTGCTGTGTGAGGAAGATTCGCAGAGATTCGTTGGTGTCTGCGCACATATTCCACTACACCTCTTTGCTTTTCTCCATCAATCGTTCAGGTCTTTGCGGAACACGCGGTTGTAAATCTCATGCGCGAGATCCACTGACTCCTCCATCGCGTTCGATGTAGGGATGACTCGCACGTTTAAAAGCGGCTGTCTAAGCGTGTTCAGAACGACTACTTTGGGATATTGTGCGTGCCCTTCACACTGCTCGTAGGTCTCTGGTGGTGTATCTACCTCAATCTTCCACATGCAAGAGCGTACTTAGATAGCAGTCACTAGTCGCTGCAGGATCGAGACGATGCCATGGCGAGCGCTCCCATTGCGCCTGTTGCGAGGAAATCGCGTCGCGAGATCACCTGTGCCCTCCTCAATCGAAGCATTTCCGAATGATAAGCCTCGATTCGGTCGAGGTTGATTTCAAAAAGGCTAGTGTAGGATGGATTCCGCCATGCGACAAATGCATTCACGAATCTTCGCGGTGGCAATCGCGGCGACATTGTTGCTTGTTCCAGCGCGAGCACGGCAGAGTCACTGGGCGCCGGCGGATGACAAGACCGCGCGATACATCATCGAGATGGAACGGAAGTGGGCTGAGGGCGTGTGTGTCGATAACGGCGTAGTCCCCGGCCTGCTAGCCGACGACTTCCAAGGCACGTCACCGACCGGTGAGCGCTTCACGAAATCCGATGAATTAAAAGATGAGAAGGGTGCACACACGGCGCACGATTGCGGACTTGATGAGGCTAAAGTGCATTTCTTTGGAGACAGTCTTGCCGTTGTCTATGGCATCGAACATGCCGTCGGCAAAGACAAGTCCCAGCCGAACGCAAAAGTGTGCCAGGTTTGGACCGATACGTGGCTAAAGCGCGAGGGTCCGTGGCAGATCATCGCCTCGCAGGATAATCGCGTGGAATGCAGGGAGTTCTTCAATGATCAATCGACGTAAATTTCTTGCCTGTTCTGCCGGAATGGTCGCGATGGCTCCCGTCCGGACCTCGGCTGGCGCGACCACCGAAACAATTGCCCGCGAAGCCGGAGTCAAGCTGAAGCTTGGCCTCAACGCCTACTCGTTCAACGGGCCGCTTCTTGCGGGCTCCATGACTTTGGCAGATGCCGTAGATTTCTGCGCAAAAAATGGAGTGGACGCGCTGGATGCGACGGGCTACTACTTCCCTGGTTATCCCAGCGTCCCCTCGGATGAGTACGCCTACGCCCTGAAGCGGACGGCCTTTGTCAACGGAGTCGCCATCAGCGGCACCGGGGTACGCAACAACTTTGCCGTGGCGGACGAGGCGGCGCGCAAGCGCGACGTACAGATGGTGAAGGACTGGATTGTGGTGGCCAGCAAGTTGGGCGCGCCGGTGATTCGGGTATTTGCCGGCCCTGAACGACCTGCCGGGTACACCTTCGACCAAGCGCTCGACTGGATGGTGTCCGATTTCAAGCAGTGTGCCGCGTTTGGCAAGGAGCACGGCGTGATCGTCGGTCTGCAGCAGCACAATGACTTTCTCAAAACCGCGGAAGAGACAATCCGCGTGATTCAAGCCGTAGATTCGGAGTGGTTCGCCTCGATCCTCGACATTGGCAGCCTTCGCTCCGGAGATCCGTACGCGGAAATCGAGAAGCTGGTGCCGTATGCCGTTTCCTGGCAGATCAAGGAGGAGGTGGGGCGCAACGGCAAGCCAGAGCCAACTGACCTCGCGAGGATCAAGGCCATCATTGACGCGCACGGCTACCGCGGATACGTGCCTTTTGAAGCGCTCGGTCCCGGGGACGCACGGCCCAGGGTGACGGCTTTCCTTGCAAAGATTCGCGCCGCGTTTGGCTTGTCGGAGTGCCGGAGTGATTCGAAGGTGAATGGATAGATGAGATTTCCGGTAAACCGGGAATTTCGCAGGTATTCATTCGGATGTCAAGAGCAGACCAGTGCGCTCATTGACGGAGTTGTGTCTGTATTGTTCGGCAAACCGCACCTTACTCTCATGAGCTCGAACCGGACATCGTCCTGATCGAACTGCAACCGCGCACCGCACGCCTCCGGCGTGGATGATACGTTGCACACCAGGTGGCAGCATAACGATAACGTTGCATTAAGTGGCAGCAATTCCATTGCAACCAGCACTCTGGCCATATTCTCAGCAAACTTTTGTTCCCAGGACGTATATGAGCAGGACCGCGCTACGAGGAAGGTGCCCGCCGAAGTCTTGGCCAGCATATTGCGTCAAATTGTGTTTTGGCCAGCTTATGGCGTTTTTGGCCGCTTTATGATGTTTCTGTCACTGACTGCTGCCCTTGAAGCCCTCAAATCGATCGAACCTGGCTCCCACGTGAACCTGAGTTCAGACTGTGACTACCTGATTCGGGGAATGCGTTTTCAGGCCATGCGCTGGAAGCGCTGGGGATGGCGCAATAGCCGCGGGATGCCGCTGCAGGACCGGGGTCTATGGCGAGAACTACTTGAGCAGAACGCTCGACACTTCATCCGTTGGCGGTGGGTTCGAGGCCATACGGGACACCCGAAACAGACGGAAGCAGATGCACTCGCCTATTTCGAAGCGCGGCGCCAATGGCTTGAGCACCGACACGCTGCCTGACGACAATGGTGCAAAGGTAATTTGCCGAGTATCTGGCCTCCGGATCGTCTGAGCTCTTCGAGGCTCCGATAGTTCTTTGCGGGGTGAGTGCGATGTCTCGACCCCTTGACGAGCACGCTCGTTTCGATCGCAGCAAATCGGATCAAGAAAAGGACAATTTTGTGTTGTCTTCGACACGAAAACCATCCACTCATTGCCAGTAATCCGCCGGCGCGCAAATTATGGGCAGAACCTGCGATCTACGCAAGGACGCAATGAGTCGAGCGCTTCTGTGTCAGAAGCGCCACATGGCTGACGAGATCATCGGTTTCTCCTCCCAAAGTTCCTAGTCTCCGCGCAGCGCAACTTGCGCTGAAAAGGAGATTCACCGATGCACAAATCACTTAGCCGCCGACTCTTGCTTGCCGTTGTTCTGGGCATGCTTTCCGGAACCATTGCGCATGCTGATACAACAGCCCCTCCTCCATCCCCAACACCCGGGAGCGTGACAGGTGGAGATCCAGTGCCCACGTCCCCTCATCTAGTCACGGTCATTCTTACCTTGCTTCAGGTGCTGCTATAACATAGGCGTACCGGCTTACTCATCTCTTCGCCTGAACGGGAGATTCCGAATGAATTTGAGCGAACTGGATCTCCTGTTCTGGGCGATGAGCTTCATCGGGCACGTGGCCCTGTTGCTCGTTCTTCTGTTGCGAGGCCGCTTCCGAAATCTCCCCATCTTCACGGCGCTCGTGACGTTGAATGTCGTCAGAACGATTGCGCTCTTCCTCATTCGCTGGCACAACGCACAGAGCGCGTATTTCTATACGTTCTGGTCACTGGCCGTTCTTGACGTTGGATTGCAGTTTGCGATTGTCTATGAGTTGAGTTCGAAAGTATTCCGCCCATTGGGACAATGGGCACCAGATATCCGGAAGAAATCCGTGATTTGGATAGTCGCAAGCATCGTCTTCACTTCCCTGCTCACCTTGATTCCGAAACCATCCAGTCACTTTTGGATGCAGGAACTCATTCTCAAAGGCAGCTTCTTCTCAGCGGCTCTGATGAGCGAGCTTTTCGTCGGGATGATCGCGATATCGGCAGCTGCTGGTCTCAGCTGGTCCAGTCATGTCGCAAGGGTTGCGAAAGGTTTCACCGTATATTCGATTGCTACACTTATTCTGGAAACCGCAAATACCTGGCTGGGATTGGGAGGCAGCGGACATACTTACGATGATTTGTCCCGGATCCGCATAGCCATCTATCTCTGTTGCGTTGCATACTGGATCGTCGCTCTTTGGCGCAATGCACCTCCTACCGCGAAGATGCCAGATCATGTTCGGCAGCAGGCTTCGACGATCAATCAGATGGTGAAGATTCGAGTTGAGGCGTTACGTCAAGCAGGAGAACCATGAGTCGCAATCTTTCGTTTCTGTTCCTGGCCGGTGTTCTCATTGCAATCATATTGGTCGTCGGCATCCGCTACGCCTTGCGTTTAAGGGCTTCCACCAAGACGGAGTGGGAGGCCCTGCTCGAAAGCCTGATCGCGATAGACCGGGAAGGAGTCGATACCGTCGCGCTCGATGCGATCGAATCGTCGGGGCAGAGGAGGACCGATCAACTCGCTCGCGAACTTGAACCCAATGAGATTTGGAAGCTTCTGGGTGGGCTCGAAGGCGTGAAGAGACTGGAGTCGAACAGTCGCGTTTTGGTCGAAATGGCTGCCTACCTTCAACGGTCGCATCCTGAGGCGGCAGCAGTGGCCGAAGAGCTTCGGCTACAAGCCAAAGAGTTGGAATTTCAAGTGGGGAGGCTGAGGATCGCGGAGGAGCAGGGTAGCCTCGAGTTTCACATCCCCACCCATGCTCAGAATGCAGCCATCGCTTACTACCTCATGGAGCAGCGATTGCAGGCGCTTTGTCAGCAAGCGAATGTGCGGACCTTCAGGACACTCCCGGGGACCCGCTGACGGCTTGGTGTGATTGCGCAGAAGAGACATACCGCGCAATCCACTCAGGATTCGAGACTCATCGACACTGCCACAACGCGTCCGACAACCTCTACATCCTTGCCGTAGATCAGAGAAAGCACATCCAACTTCGCCATGACGTGGGAGACGACTGTGAGCCGGGTTCCCTGCTCGGTCAGCTGACACCAGCTACACACATAACCATTCCGCGTATACAGAAGATAGATTGGTCGGTCGAACTCGTTCGTCCACTCCTTGTGCGATGCGATCGCCCTTTGATGGGTATCGACAGTAATGATCGCTCCGGGCCGGATCATGGGATAGAGGAAACGGTCTTTTCGTCCGAGAATGGCCTTGCGATAGCGATTCCTCTGGGAATTCATGTCGCCTGCGATGAGAGCTGTGTTCTCAGGAACATTGGGCGGTGGCCCGCTCATGGGGAGAATCCGCTCCGCTCGTTCGTACAGGCGGCCTTCGGTAATGAGGACGGTGGTGTTCGGTCCTTCAAGCGGGTCAAGGACCGGCGCATGGTATTCGGGAGGAAGGCAGGCATCCACGAGGGTCTGCGGTTGTTTGCTGTAAATGTGCGAAAGCGAAATCAACGTGGAAACTCTCATGTCGTGCCGGCCGAGTTCAAGCTTTGCCAGATGACTGAACGAGGATGCGTAGCGAGGACTGCCCCATTGCTTGGCTAGCAGCTCAGTGCGATCTTTGACCTCTCTGAGGGAGAGCCCCCATTCGGTGCGAATACTGCGGAGCAGCGCGCCAAGGCGTTCCATCAGGACCTCCAAAACCGTACAGGTAGGAGCGAAGCGCTCTACCCGTGCAGAGGATTTTCAGTCTGTTGATGTAGGGGTAGGCTCCTCGGTCATTCCCCCTGGGAGGAACTGGAGTACCCATCATTCCCGGGAACTGCGGATATAACTGACGCTCCCGGCGTCCGAAGCGACCAACCTCTGCGTGGGATCGCCCGTCGGAATTCGGTGTCGCATCGGCGACATATTCATTTTAGAGGATTGAAGTGGCAAAAAGGTGCGAGATATCCTGGCATCACGCACCTTTCGCACGAAAATTACATCACGACCGTGCGTGTCTTCATCCAATCCTCTCCACGGACGATGGCCCTTGTAATGAATCAATGAAATGGATAATTCACAGTTTTTGGCCTTGATTTCGCAATCGGTTGTGCCACAATAAGGCCCGCCGCAACAGTCGCAGCTGACCAATCGTCAACGGAATTATTTCCTGGTGCCTTCGTTCCCCAATGTTGCGTCTGCCATCATCCTGTACGAGAGGAAAGACCAGACTGAAGGCGCTGATGATTTTCGTCAACTCGCCACACTATCGGAAGCTACCCCCGTTCTTTGAGACGTCGCACAACGATCTCACCCAGCATTGCGGAGAAGCTCCATCGCACGCGAACGCAGCAGAACCTTCTTTTCGACAACCGATAGGGCATACTCCTGAGGTCCATCGAGAGCGACTATGCCAAGACGTTCAGAGGTTTGGTCGTTCCAGATCAGCCAGCGGTACCAGTTCGAGCCGTGGGGCCGATGATCAGCTTTGACATGAGGAAAGGTCTCTGCTACCACCTGCACAGCATCCGTCAGCTCGTCTGTTCCTGCGACCATTTCTTCCTTGTGGCTCATGGGGAGGCTCCTGATCAGAATATACGGCCTACAAAAATATCGGCAATGGTTTTCGGATAAATGGAATACCAGGTTCGGCGTTATGGGACACTAGCAAGATCAAAGCTGGAGGGGCCTCAGGACACTCTCCACTTGGTTGAAAGCATGGCGAGTTTCTCGTTCAGGCTGGGCTGCGATGGCGGCTGATGTCCTGGCTGCTTCGGCCGCCGGTTTTTCTGAACAGGTCCCATGAGGGCTTTCATAGAGAGTGCGATGCGCTTGGTTTTGACGTCGGCACTGAGGACTTTGACCTTGACGATCTGGCCTGTCTTGACAGCGTCCGAGGGGTCCTTGATGAAGCGGTTGGAGATCTCACTGATATGGACCAAACCGTCCTGGTGAACACCGATGTCGACGAAGGCTCCGAACTTGGTGACGTTGGTGACGACACCCTCAAGCACCATTTCGGGCTGTACGTCGGTGAACTCCCGGACGGACTCGGAGAAGCTGGGCGCGACGAACTGATCCCGTGGGTCGCGGCCGGGCTTACGGAGTTCTTCGAAGATGTCCGAGACGGTGAAGCTGCCAGCAGAGAGTTGCTTGGCGTCGATCCTGGTGAGGAGCTGCGGACTCTGGATGAGCAGATCGATGGATGCGTTGAGTGTTTGGGCGATCTGCTCGACCACTGGGTAAGACTCAGGGTGAACGGCGGTACAGTCGAGGGGGTTCTCCCCGTCGCGGATGCGAAGGAAGCCGGCGGCCTGCTCGAAGGTCTTAGCGCCGATTCCAGGAACCTTGTTGAGTTGTGAGCGGGATCGGAACTTTCCGTGCTCATCGCGGTAGGCAACGATGTTGAGCGCGGTGCGTTCGGTGACGCCTGCGACATAGCGGAGCAGGGTCCATGAGGAAGTATTGAGATCGACGCCAACGCGGTTGACGCAGCTCTCGATGACAGTCTCAAGGGACTGCTGGAGCTGGCGTTGATCGACGTCGTGTTGATACTGACCAACGCCGATGGATTTGGGATCGACCTTGACTAGCTCGGAGAGCGGATCCTGAAGACGGCGCGCTATGGAGATGGCGCCGCGGACGGTGAGGTCGAGGTCTGGAAACTCCTGGCGGGCGATATCGGAGGCGGAGTAGACGCTGGCCCCGGACTCGGACACGGTAACCGAGAAGAGATTGTTGAGCTGACGCTCGCGGAGGAACTCGCGGACGAAGGCGTCGGTCTCGCGAGAGGCCGTTCCGTTGCCGATGGCGATAGCGCGGACATTGTGCTTCGCGATCAGAGCGGCGAGGGTGTCGCCTGCTCCGGAGGCTGAGTTTTTGGAGGTATGTAGATAGAGGACATCGTTGGCGAGGAACTTGCCGGTCTCGTCGACGACGGCAATCTTGCAGCCGGTGCGCTGGCCGGGGTCGATCCCCAGAACGGAGATGGGACCGGCGGGCGCGGCCAGTAGAAGGTTCTGGAGGTTGTCGCGAAAGACCTGAATGGCGTCGGCGTCGGAGCGCTTCTTGAGCTCGAGGCGCAGCTCGCCCTGAATCGAGGGGTTGAGGAGGCGCTTCCAGGTGTCGTCTACGGCGAGCTCGAGATGCGGCGTCCAGTCTCCGGTCTGGCGAAGGATGCGCGCTCGGAGCAACGAGGTGGCGCGAAGCGGTTCGAGTTCGATGAGGAAGTAGAGGACGGACTCAGTCTCGCCTCGGCGGATGGCGAGCATCCTGTGAGACGGGATGGTCTTCACCGGCTCGCGGTAGTCGTAGTACATCTTGAACTTCTCCTGCTCATCGACCGCATCGAAGGTCTTTTTACTGACAATGATGCCTTCATCAAACATGAGCTGGCGCAAAGCCTTGCGGAGGTCAGCGTTCTCGCTGATGGTCTCGGCGACGATGTGGCGGGCGCCTTCGAGGGCGTCCTCGACGGTAGCCATTTCCCTTTCGGGGTTGACGAACGTGGCCGCGTATTCGGCGAGGGGCTCGCCGTTAGGCTGCTGCGCCCAGAGATAGTCCGCGAGGGGCTCCAGGCCGCGGTCGCGAGCGATGGTGGCCTTGGTCCGGCGCTTGGGGCGGTAGGGCAGGTAGAGGTCTTCGAGCTCGGACTTGTCGAAGGTAGCCTCGATGCGGGCCTTGAGCTCGTCGGTAAGTTTTCCCTGCTCGACGATGGACGCGAGAATGGTCTCGCGGCGGCTGACGAAGTCTCGAAAGTAGCCGAGCTTTTCTTCGATGTCGCGGATCTGTACCTCGTCGAGGTTGCCGGTCGCCTCCTTGCGGTAGCGAGCGATGAAGGGGACGGTGCCGCCTTCGTTGAGCAATCCGATGACAGCACTAAGGGAGTGGAGGGGGAGGTTGAGGGACTGGGCAATGTGCAGGAGAATTTCGGGGGAGAGAGTCTTTGCGTCGGCCATGATTGCTCTTTGTATCTTAGCGGCAAAGAGTCTGGAAAAGCGGATTCACCTCAGGAACTTGGACCCTGATCAATGAAGGCGAGCCGGCTTGCCGATATCTCTTTTCGTATGACCTTTGCCCCGACACGGCAGAGGTCACGCGCAAAGATATTTCTCGCTCGTTCAGAAGCCCGCTCCAATCGTGCATTTGCGCGATCAGAGAATTCTTGATCCGCGCCGTGAGGGTGCTGACGAGGGTGCGTATGGGCGAGAGGATTGTCGAGCAGACTCGCGGATCACTTCCGCGATGCCGACTTCAAGTCGCTGTATCTGAACCGCCCGCTCATGCGCGGTATCACAACCAGAGCCCGCAAGTGGGCGGTCCAGATACAGCACTAAGACTTCACGGGAGCGATCCGGTTCCGCTGAGAACGTGGTCTGCTAACCCGTTCATAGAACTTTCGAGGCTTGTGGTCCTACTCTCATGCTTCCACACCGGATAGCCAGTTAGGATCGATGTGCGAATGCGACAGACGGACCAGCGATAGAATCGGCCTCATTTCCAAGGTCCATGGCTGCGATGAGACCGCTGTTCACAGTGAATACGTGGAGAACCTCGGTGTCCGAAAGAACCTCCCCTTGAAGGCTCTTGACTAGTTGGTGCGCCCTGACGCGGGTCTTGCCTCCATCTTCCTCGGTGATTGCTAGCGGTTCGACATGGGGATCGAACTCACCCCATTGTCGAGTCCAGTAGGCGCGGATCTCTTCCTTTCCGACGACCTTGCCGCCCTCCGAAGCCTTGGGCCAGCACACGTCCTGCGTCATCAGTGCTAATGCACCGTCGATGTCCCGCTTGTTGAATGCGGAGTACGCCTGCTCAATAAGGGTCTTAGTGTCTGCCATTCATCCTCTTTACCCCTTGCGCGAAGGCATGCGCTAATGTACTATGGCTGCAAATAAAAGACAATAAAGCTACTTACGTCTGCTAACGCCTCTTACGTACAGTGGATTTATTAGCGCCGGATAGAAATGTCCTAGTTCCGCCCATTAGAAGTGACACTAACGGAATGGGACTGGTGACGATGAGCGGACGCGAACTGCAACGCATAGAGGCTCATTCGAATTTCGAGCCGAGCAGAAGCGGTTCCAGAAGGCGTGCGCTGTCCGTGATAAGGGACTCACCTTCACAAAGTAGATCCCTGTCTTGACCCGGCTACGATCAGATCCGCGCTTCCACAACATATGGCGGCGTGTTGGCTTTAATTCAGCCGCCCCGCGAAAACTGCTGTGACATAAGCTAAATCGTTTTCCAGTTGAGGATTGTCCACAGGCTGTCAACTCCAGCGCAATTGTCAAAACACTGACAGCATACCGGGAGGAAGCATTTGTCTTTTGAGTTGTTCACTGCTTTGGAGTAGCGCCGGTTGAGCCAATACCATGAACACCTTGGCTGTTCGTGAGCTTCAGGATCTCCTGAGGGTCCACCTTCGCGACGATGTGGCAAGCGTCTTGCACTGTATCCCGGTATCTGAGGCAAACCGGGAGAAATGCAAATGAGAAAACGTCCGAATTGGAAAATTATCCCTCTGATTTTTGCTTTGACCATGACAGTCGTTGGTGGGTCATCCATAGCAGGTGCCCAGGGAGCAGACCCAGCAAGAGCGCTTACTTCTCTTACGGACCCCTCAAGGCGAAACGTAATAATCATCGGGTTCGTTGGCGGTTTTGTCAGCCCAAACGATGCAAAGCACCCGGAGGTGCAGTTCGCGGCTTATCTTCGCGACCGTTACCCCTTTGTCCACGCGGAAGTGTTCGGTAACCACCACGGACAAAAAGCTCTCCACTGGCTAGCGCACCTCCTCGATACCGAACACAATGATTCCATCCCCTTTGCCGAAAGAGAGCAGGCGACGATTATTCTCTACGGGCACAGTTGGGGCGCCTTCGAGATAGTCTCATTCGCTCAACAGTTGAGAAAGATGAATATTCCAGTCGCATTGACCATCCAGGTAGATACGATTAATAAACCTGGTCGCAAATTATCCGCAATTCCCGATAACGTAGCAAGCGCGATTAATTTCTATCAGGCACGCGGTCCGCTTCATGGACTTCCGACAATTGTCGCCGCCAATCCCGCACAAACAAGGATCATTGGGAATATTCCTATGACCTATGATGACCGTCCGATCAATTGTAATAACTATAGTTGGTATTCCCGATTCTTTAACAAGCCGCATCACGAAATCGAGAATGACTTGAGGGTATGGGACAAGGCCGGATCGCTGATCGACTCTTCTTTATCAAACAAAACATTGATTGTTGAAACAGCCTCCCCTTCAAACTCACGTTTCTTCAAATATCTCCGACGCGGCGTCCAGGCGGACATTGCTGCAACAGCTCCTTTTGAAATTGCGGGTGCGCCA
>JAOAPF010000066.1 GCA_025462755.1 Edaphobacter sp. | reverse complement strand
CTTCCGCACCCTCTTAATCGCCTCCCCAAGTGTCCACCTAAAAATAAGTGGACACTTCGTAGATCCGTTCTCATCCCAAAACCCGAACACCGGCCACTGGTCAACAGGGGAGGACCACGCGCTTACGTTCCTTCCGCTATTGGCTTCATAGTTCTTGGCGACGTGATTGTCGCGACGGTCTACCGGTCGGGACACTTTAGAGCTGATGATGTAACTTTCGTTTGGAGTGTACTCGCTGGATCAGGCGTGGGCCTCTTGGCTTCTACATCTGGACGGCTGTACTCGTCAGCCTTTTACGCACTCAGAGACACCCGCACCCCACTCAAGTTCGCCCTCATCCGCGTGTCGTTGACCCTTATTCTGGGTTATCTCTTTGCTCTCCAGTTACCGAAGCTGCTAAACATCGATCACCGCTGGGGTGTCGCGGGCCTCACCCTTTCGGCCGGACTTGCTGGCCGGATAGAGTTTGCACTACTTCGCCATTCGCTACACCAACGGATTGGTCCAATCCCGTCGCATTCCGCTCGGATCACACGCCTGTGGTTCGGAGCGTTCTTAGCTTCGGGATTTGCCTATGGCCTGAAACTAATTCTGCCGTTCCATTCGCCCATTTTGGTCGGTGTGTGTGTCTTGTCGACGTACGGAATCGGATACATCCTGGCGATCAGAGCCTTAGGTATTCCGCTACCGGGTAGCATCAACCGATTGTTTAGCAGGCCCTGACCGCCTCAACTAAGCTGAGTCTTGCCGAGAATTCTTAGTGCCGCCAAGTGTCATCGCAGCATCTGCACCGGCCTAAACCGCAGCGCTTCGGCTTCGAACTCTCCAATCTCTACATCATGAAAGAAGACCTTGTAGAAGTCTTCTGCAACAAGTTCAAAGCCGAGATCCTCGAAGCGTAAGACTTGGCTGACGAACACTCTGCCCTTGTGCCAACTAATTTAGAGCCACCGTTGGCAGACGATGCCCGAGCAACAGCTTGCCGTTTCCAGCGTACAGACGACGTCTCCCTTATTGATTTATTGAGAAATCGCGGAATAAATATCCAAACTCTGTGTCTTATAAGCACAAGCACACCCGATACAGCACATGAGACTATCCTCGACTCCCAGACTCGAAAATCGCCATATAGCAATCTTTGTGACTGAAATGTTATCGCAAGAAATTCGTACATCAACACATTGAGGTTAGATTATGGATCGTTATCGCATTCTTTCGCTTGACGGCGGTGGCAGTTGGTCACTGATTCAGGTTAAGGGCTTGATCGAGCTATATGGCCCGGATAAACCAGGTCGAGAAGTTCTGCAGGATTTTGACCTAATCGCTGCGAATTCGGGTGGGAGCATTGTCTTGGGATGCCTCATCGAGGATCTCTGCCTCAGCAAAATCCTTGCCTTCTTCAATGATGAAACGCAGAGGAAAGCGGTTTTCTCTAAATCCGATTCACTTCAGGATCGAGTTTTACACGATCTTGCTGGCGTTGGACCAAAGTACAGTGAAAAAAATAAACTTCCCGCTCTTCAACATGTTTTGCCCCAGCGCGGCAATTGTTCTCTTCAAGATGCTGTTGCTGGTATCCGCCGCCCGGGCGCGTCAGAAGATCTGCATGTTCTTATTACCAGCTTTGACTACGATCGCAATCGCGCGACTTTTTTTCGGTCCGCATCAGCTACGGGCCCGGAATGGGGACATGGAGATGCATCACCGATCACGCTGGCTGAAGCAATTCATGCGTCCACGAATGCACCGATAAATTACTTCGACGCGCCCGCTAAATTTCCTGATCGCGAAGGACGATATTGGGATGGAGGAATTTCCGGTTGTAATAATCCGGTTCTGGTAGCAGTGACGGAAGCAATCGTCAAAGGCCAGGAGTCAACCAATATCGTGGCTCTTAGTATCGGTACAGCTACTGTTCGACTCCCTGTGGCTCGAGCGGGGGAACAGTTGGCACCTCCATTTGTTAGAGAAATCGTCGAGCCGGGAATCAAGAATGACCTCAGGAAGCTTGCCACTTCCATCCTCGACGATCCGCCGGATATTGCCACGTTTCTTGCACACGTAATGACAGGTGGCGGGGTCGGATTGGGAACACAACTCGCAGATAGTCGAATCATCCGCATGAGTCCTTTGGTGAGCCCGGTGAAGAAACTCGTGAACGGCACGGAGGTATGGAGCGCTCCCAGTTCAATGACTCCTGAACAGTTCAAAAACCTGGTAAACCTCGATTTCGATGCGGTTGAGCAGACGCAGGTAGCCGAGATCATGGGATACGCTGACATCTGGGTGAAGGGCGAGGCGCCGAACCAACCAATCCGCATGAATGGTGATACGCTTGCGCGCGAACTGGGACAGGATAGATTCGGTACTGCGAAGGCCGCCTGGGAGGCTATCAGATAGCTATAACCTAACCTTCTCACGGGGACTAAATATAGCCCGTGTTCATCGGGCAAAACACGGAATAACTTAACGGAGTAAGTGTCTGTATGTTGCAGACAGAGAGTTATGTGTTTCATTGTCGGACATGATGACATATATACCTCCGCGAGGGTCCTGCTGATCAACTAGCACTTCTTCTGCCGAGAACCAAAATGATATCGACAAGATATTGGAACTCACGATGTAATTCCCGTTCTCAGCCCGTTCTAACGATCTGCTGACGCAATGCAGTCCACATGGGGTAATGTGTCATATTTGGGCACCAAGAGCCCGTTGTCAACTTATTCAACAGCCTGGTCAACACTCATGACTAACGCCCTTCCGACATTCGCTCTATTGGAGCATGGGGGTTTTTGCATAACGCCCCGAAAAGGTTCAATTCAGTTCAGGCTGCTTCGGAAGCTTCTCGCCGGGGCACCCAATCCGTCAGTGCTCGTATGATGGCATCGAGGTTGAGTAGTTCCGTAGCGACGAACAAAGACACGGCGCCGGATGCGGGATGGACGGTCTACTTCAAATGGGTAACGGTGAGCAATATACAGACAATCGAAGGCGCATTTCCCACGACGAGCACTCCGGCGACCGACGATCTGCCTCCGGGTATCTATCAGCTTCGTGCACAGAAGGAGGATCCGACCTCCGGTACAATGTTGGAGTCGGAAACGAAGACTGTATCTTTGGATGGCACACACAGCAGTTGTGAGCTTCAGGTCCCATGATTCAGGAACTTGTATCGAAGGTCGCCGATAAGAGCGAACCCATCGCGAACGAGGGCCAAGATATCCAAAAGTTTGGCCGGTTCTTTACTGGTTATATGAGCACCGCGTCGCTCGTGACGGCCGTACTGCCGATTCCTGTAAGGTCGTTGCATTTGATACCGGCGTTTGCGTCGCAGGAGAAGTTTATGAATACCTACACCTCGATGTCCTGCTTTCTTGTGTTTGCTTACGTCTTTTACAGCAGGCATACACTTGCGCGCTGGATGTTTGCTAGACGGGGAGAGCACTTGGCCGTTCGCTTCTGGGTATCTGTGCTACCGGTTCTCTTTTTATGCTGTTCGATCGCCTGCGCGATTGCATATCACCATGAACTGGGCGGGGCACTGGATGCTCTCGCTGCGGCCGGTGCACGATTGCCATCGTCGGTGTTGCTCTCTAAGATCGATGACCGAGAGATACCGGGCTCTGGGAGATTGATTGTTGTGCATCTAAGGATGTTTGTCTTTGCCGAGTCCGCATTTGTGCTAATGGCGATTCGTGAATATCTGCAGGATGCGTTGAAGCTGGAGGAGCGCGAGCTGATCTTTGGTGTTGACCCTAAGAAGTTGGGTGCGCGGCAGGTTTCATAGCGGCTCCGTGCTGCGAAGCTGCGCCACAGCTGCGATGTCATAGCGCGGCGACTCAAGCTGCAAGAGAGCTTGTCTAACCCCGATCATCCTGTCCAGACGGCCAATCTTCCACGCTTACGGACAATCTCAGGAAGTACGCAATTCCTAAATCATTCCCCGCGCCTTCGCTATGAGCGATACTTAGCGGACCAGCCGTCGGAACTACCAACTAGAAACTAAACGGATGAGAGTAACTCGCAATATTCTTCTTCCGTCCGCTCACGACCGCCGGTGATTGCCAACATGAGCAGATCTATCCATTTGCCGGGCACGAGGTCCGGTGTCTCCGGAATAAGCTCCTCAAGGAGGATAAGGCGAGCGCCTGGGTTTATGGCTCCTCGTACTTTTGCCGAGGAGAACCATTGCTTCCGCCTCAGACCAATCGTGAATGATCCACCGCAGGATATAGGCATCAGCCCCAGCAGGCACCGTTTGGAAGAAATCTCCTCCGATAGGCTGCAGCCGTTCATGAGAGGTTGCCTGTTGTATCACCTTCGGCTCGTCGAACAGGATGCCACGGCATGACGGATAGGCGTCAAGAATATCCACAACAGACCGCCAATCCCGCTGCCGATATCGGCAATGATCGGGAATCGGCTCCAATCGTATGCCCGCGCGACTTCGGGAGAGTTACCTTATTCCCGCATCAACCTGCTCAAAGGCCCTCGACTTGATTGTTTTTTCCAAGGTCGCTACGGAAGCTTGAACGAAAACGCAAGGCTTGTAGGAAAAAGACTAGACACTATGGCATTGTGAGTTCCAGGCAGTTCCTTCTCCTGAAATCTGGAATAGATTGCCCCGTCAGTTGTTTCACATGACAAGCAATCACTATGTTGCATCTGCACCACAGGAGAAGTGTGTTATGACATCCATTCGACCCACCTCTAGGGCCTCGGCGCCGTTTGCCCTTGATCATCCTAAACTCGGGCCTCTTCGGGAGTTACCAGGAACCTGGATTGGTACCGGATTCAACCTCATCGCACGTCCCGATTTCCAAAACCAAAAGCCATTTTTTCTTGAGATCAATGGCACCCTTGAGGATCTGACGTTCGAGCTAATCGGCGGGGCCATCCCGAATCGTGGGTCCGAGCAGATTGATGTCAATTTGCATGGCCTTCACTATCCGCAGAAGATAGCTGATTGCTTGACGCACGGTGCGCTGCACATTGAATCCGGCATGTGGATCAACATCCCGGAGACCACAGACCCGAAGGCGCCCGCAACAGTGGTGCGTCAGTCTACCATTGCTCACGGCGACTCGCTGCTGGCTCAGAGTACCTTCATCACTGAAGTAGCCGGAGGGCCCGTCATTAACCCGGTCGATTCATTTCCTTTTACCGACCCAACTATCCCGGATCTAAATACGCCCGCCAAAAATATCATTACCAATCCGGCATATGTCGGCCCGTATCTCAACACGGCTCTGCCCGAAGGTTGTTTGCCACCCGGACTGGATGCCAAAGCCACAATTCGGAACCCCACACTGGCGCTATTAGCGGCGATCGAAGGACAGAACATTACGAATTCCGTCGTAATTCAGGTCTCCACCGCCGCCGCTCAAGGATCGACGGGAATTCTCAATATCCCCTTTGTAGTCCGGAATGCCAATGCGTTACGAATGGACGCCATTTTCTGGATTGAGACCGTACAGCCTAGCAACGGTGATCCGTTCCTACAATTGCAGTATGTGCAACGGGTCATCCTGGACTTCCCACCAAAGCCAAATGACCCAATCATCCACTGGCCCCACATCTCCGTGGCCACTCTTGTTAAACAGTAAGAGAGCTATCTCCGGGGAGGCACTTGTTCTGAGCACGGCGAGGCATGAGCGGGATGTACGGGTAGTTTTCGGCGAAAGTATTGCTGCATCACAAATTGGAATAAATAGATATTCCAGGGGTTTTATATGGCATGGCGCACCTGAACTCTGAGGTTGTTTCATAAACACCTGTGAAGGTGTAGTCCCAAATCGCACAGATAGGCGATTCCGAACCTCGTCCACCCCACGTGGGTGCGCCGACTGAGGCGTCAAATTGTCCACTATTCAGTTCCCTGTGAACTGCATACACGGTCGCGCTTCTTCAACCACGTCTATGGAGACAACATGAATAAACTTGTATGCACCCTCGTCACAGCTGGTGTTCTCGTCGGCTCTGCCTTTGCTCAAGACAAGACAACCAAACAGCCATTGCGTGACAGTCAGATGGACGGCGTAACGGCAGGAAGCGCAATAGCAGTAGCTGACGCAGCGGTCACCAGCGGCGATACCGGATCCGTCAACCTGAGCGGTAGTGCGTTGAATGGCGCAACCGGTGTCAACATCGTGAACTCGAGCAACAGCTTAGTTGCGAATGGTGTCAATGTTTACGACAGCAGCCTGACGAACCAGGACTCCAACAAGGGGGCCACGGTGAACCAGGTGAATACAGTCAAGCAGACCGAAGGGACGAACGCAACAGTTGCTATCACAGCCAACGTGGTGCCACTCGGACTCGCCGCTACTGCTAAGGCCACAGCGACCAACATCGCAGCGGACAGCGCGAAAATCAACACAAACACGAACGACAGTGTTGCTCTGGCCGGCTCGGCTGAGCAGAACGCCACGGCACTGAACATCGTGAACGCAGCTGGTGGCATGGTTGCCAATGGACTCAATATCGCCCACTCGACAAACATGAATACCATGCCTACCCTCAATCAGGTCAACAACATCTCGCAGGTTCACTAAAAGCGGTGGCTGGGAAGGGTTGCACCGCTGCGGTGGAGCCCTACCCTGCGCCTAGGTCGGCTTCAAGGAGGATGTATGAGTCGTTTTTTAGTGATCGCGAGTCTTGCACTGCTTACCCAAGCGGGCATGGCCCAAAGCTTAGCCCCTTACAAGGGGCAACCGTTAAATGACGCCGCGCTGGATCGAATTACGGCTGGTGGAGTTTCAGCCGGGATTTCCGATGGAGTGGTGAAGTTTCAGGGCACGACGCCGACTCCGAATGGGTTGGTGTCCGGCGCAGGCACGCTGGCTGTACTGACAGGGCCGATTACGGGATCCAACATGGGTACGCTCACGTTGAACGGTGGGGCGCAGCAAAACTTGAGCTCCTTGGTCAACATCAATGCTGTCAACTCGAACGTCAATGTACTGCTGAATCTGAACGTCAATATCAACTCGACGGTCGGGAGCGTAATTCAGTCCAACCTGAGCGGGAAACACTGATGCATTGGCGTAAAGCAATGCTTGCCGGTGGACTGACGATTAGGCTGGCGAGTTTTGTTCTCTTCTCTACTTCCGCGCATGCTCAGAGCATCGCAGCTGCTGCGGGAGTTGAGGGGGGCAAGAATATTCGCAGCCTTAAGGAGATTCGGGGCGAGGGTGTGGTGCGGCAGCGTTGGGATATGAGTTGTGGCGCGGCTGCACTAAGCACCCTGCTGACCTACGACTTCAAGGACAATACGCCGGAGACAGCGATTGTGGTGTGGATTCTGCATCGTGTGAATGCAGGTCAGGTACGCGCCCGCGGAGGGTTTTCGCTGCTTGATCTGAAGCGCTTCTCCGAGGCGAGGGGATATCACGCGGAGGGCTTCAGCGGAGTGTCCATGGAAGACCTTGCAACGCAGAAGACATCCGTCATAACCCCGATACGGGCGAAAGGTTTCGATCACTTCGTCGTCGTAAAAGGCGTTGCAGAGGGCCGCGTGATCCTGGCCGACCCAGGCTTTGGCAATATGACAATGAAGGTCGATAGGTTTCATAAATTATGGAAGAACGGCGTCATGTTTGTCGTTCATCCGCCAGACGAAAGGATGATCCCCGAAAAAAAGCTCACGGTTGCGTCGCGGCTGCTTCCGGACGAGACAGTGATCTGGCGCAAGATCGGGGTCACGGCTCCGAGCAAATGGTTGTATTGAAGTGGAAGGCGGACTGATGTTGCGGCTAATCTTGATACAGAGCTCTCTGATGCTGTTGGTATCTGTGGGGGCCATGAAAGCTCAGACGGCAACGGCTGCAGCCGCCGCACAAGCACAGCCTAAAGAAGCGATCGATGTAAGACTGCAGGATTCGCTACGGGAGCGGGACGCAATTATCCGCAACTTACTGGAGCGAGTATCCGAACTGGAACGGAAGTTGAATATTGGAAATGCGACTCCGTCCAAGGCTGAGGAGAATCGGGTTCCGACTCCTTCTTCGCTTAACAGCGCGGTGACCTCGGTAGTGTCGACCTCTACCTACGACAGCACGGAGCGGCAGGCGACCGAGGCGCTCGATCAAGCGCTGATTGTGCGCGGCGGGCTGCTGCTGCCTTCGGGAACCCTGGAGATCGACAACACAACCTCTTACTTCAGCGCATCGTCCGACCACGTCACAGTTGATGGATTTGCGCTGCTGCCGGTGCTGGTAGTGGGTAATATCACCTCGCAGCGCGTGCGCGAGGACTTCTTGCTGCCGACATTCACAGCGCGGCTGGGGCTGCCGCATAAATTTCAAATGGACTTCCGGGTGCCGTATGGGTACGAGCTGATCCGGTCGGTGGACGCGAATAATGTTCAGACGTCCTCGAGCAGCTTCGGGTTGGGCGACATCTCGGCGTCGGTCTCGCGGCAGATAACGACCGAGCATGGACGAATGCCCGATATGCTTGCGAATGTGCTCTTCAAGTCGACGACGGGGAAGGACGCCTTTAATCTGACGAGTAGTCAGGTGGCGCTGGGGACGGGCTTCAACGCGCTGCAGGGAAATCTGACACTAGCGAAGTCGAGTGACCCAGTGGTGTTTTTCGGCAACCTTTCCTATACGGCCAACCTGGCGGCTAACCACACGGTCTCGGCCAATGATCCGAACAATCCCGCCGCAACCAAGGTGGGACACTTTAAACCGGGTGATGCGGTGGGTTTCCAGGTAGGGTCAATTTTGGCATTGAACCCGGAGACTTCAATGACCTTGGGATGGGACCAGCGGTTTACCCGGGCTACTCAGCTAAACGACGCCGACCTGCCAGCGTCGTATCTGGTTGAGGGCACTCTGCGGTTGGGAATGAGCTATCTATATGCGCGGGGGCGGACGCTCGATCTGAGCTTTGGCGTGGGGCTGACGCCGGATACTCCCAATCTCCAGTTCTCGGTGGGCCTGCCGTTCCGAATGTCGCTGTGGGGATCCAAGCCCAAGAAGCTGCCCATAAAGTAGGCAGTCGGTGGGGATCAGGGCGGAGTTTTGCGGGTCAGGAGCAGAAGGTGGAGTTTGAGCAGTCGAAGAGGCTGATCTCGATACGGATAGGGTTCCGTTGCAAAGGATGTCAGCCACGCATGGCGCTGGGCCCAAGCGTAGAAAATGGTCGGCGCAACCGTGTTTTGATGTCCGCATGTAACGGGCCGATGCGACCACTGGAACTCCGTTGTTTGAACGCAGCATCAGCGAAGCGTCCATCTCCAACTTTGCCCTCGGCGCAAGCCATGCCTTCGCGGAACTCGAAGCTCGACGATTCGCGTACGCACTGTGTCAGCCGCATCCTGTTAGAAAGACCTTCGGCAAACGGCGTGACAAGTCCAGGTGCAGCCGCGTGGTGCCAACGCAGGCTGCCCGCTGCTCGGAGCCACGCCTGCTAAGAGGCTGGCTGTACCAACCAGAGAGTACCACTTTCGTAAAAGGATACCGGATCAAACATTTGCAGATCAGGTGATGATGCCGCTGCGAAGTTGGCAACCCCACACGATGTGGCAAAAGATGCCCAGAAATTAGATCTGGTCGTACTGAAATAGAGAGATGACTTGGGTGTTATGTCTTGGGTAGGGTCCAAGAAACCGGTATACGCGAAGAGCAGGAGATAGACATGTTGAAACGAAGAAAGTACCGACAATCTATCGCGAGATCAAGCAGGGCCTTCGTAGCTTTCCTACGCGAGGCCGCAGTGGTAGGGGCCTCTGCTTTGGGCATTCTACCGCTGTATGCTTACCAGTTCGACCCATTCGCTTCCCCTCCTAGTCGCGTGAAGTTACAGCTTTCTCGCGTGACATTGCAATCAAGCTTAGACCACGCGGCAGAGGGAACTCCGAACGCGGACTTCGCGGAGGAGACCACGATCCCCATCAAGGATTGGGTGACAGAGCTGCTAAGGGTCGTCTCAGAAAACGGATCACAGAGTACGCTAACGGGGTTCAAGCTCTGGAAACAGCGAAGTTTGATGAGGCGATACCATGAGCGCTAGCGGAATAATTTGTCTGGCGACGGGTTTTACATAATAGAAGACCTTCAGTTTAGATTTTTTGGTGTTCGCTTACCTTCTGTTGAGAGGATTCAAAGTTGAGGAATCTGGCTCATGACTTCCCCCGAGTGATAGGAGACAACTTAAAGCAAGAACGGGAAATAGGATTCATGAATCGTCGTACATTTGTCTCCAGCACCGCAGCCCTCGCCGCGCTCTGCCTGCCCACCAGCGCCGTACTGGGACGTTATGGCCCGGCGGCACCATGGTGTCGAGGACCCGGGCGGGGCAACCGGTTCTGTGCCTGAACCGATCTCGGCTTCTAGCGGGATGGGAATCTCTATGCCCGCGGCGCAGTGGACGACAAGGCGCAGATGTGGATGCATGTGAAGGCGCTGGAGTCTCTGATGGTGGCTGGAGGCAGCACGCTGCCGGAGGTCGACGTCATCGAGCTCGCGGCCAGGAATGCCGGGGGCTCGATGATTGCTGAGATCTACCTCGCCGCCGCCAGCTCTTTGACGGGAATGCCAAGAGCTCTGGCGACGCCTTCTCCATAGGCCGGATCGGCCTTGAAGAAGTGCTCCAGCTGACGTTCCTGGATGTTCCGCGGAGTCTGCGAGAGAACTCCGGCGATATTGCCGATGAGGCGCTTGCGCTGCTCAGCCGTCATGCGCCGGAACAGGTTCCCCGGCTGGGTGTAGTAGTCGCCGTCATGCTCGCGGTGGCTGAACCGGCCCACCGTCGAGGTGCCATACGTCGTGGGACGCTCGACATACTTCGGGTCCTGGGTCGGGCCGCCGAAGCTGTTCGGCTCATAGTTCGGAGTGCCGCCGCCATTCGCGTTGAAGCGCATCGAGCCATCACGGTTGTACGTGCTGAACGGGCACTTCGGCTCGTTCACCGGCAGCAGGTTGCCGGCATGTCCGGGTTGGTCACCGTAAGGGTGCCGTAAGCGCCCGAGCCCTTAGCATGGACAACGCGCTCGGGAACGCGCTCGCGGTTGAAATGCGCCATCTTTTCAAACAGGAGGAAGTCCTCAAACACGATCGGCCCACGATCGCCGACTGTAAGGGAGTTCTGGTTGTCACCTATCGGACGCCCTGCGTCCGTTGTCATCGTCTTGCGTAGTTCTTCAGCCATGTGATCCTCCAGGATCGTGAGAGTTACGGGTTGGTTGTACGGGATGGAGACCGGACCTGCTCCCGCGTTGGGAAGCGGAATCCGGAAGAGGTCGCGAACCAAGTGATGGTCACCGGCAGTCTGCGGCGAACTCCACTCGGGGCCACGATTCCCGGTGCCCTCAGAAAGCCACTCCGAAGTGCATAGCGAATGTGACGGCGTTGGTTGCGGGCGCGCTTACCGGCCGGCTGAATCGGACTGGCAGGTCTGCCTCGACGAAGTAAGCTTTGAACAAGCTGTTGTTATGCTTGATGGGCCAGCTTTTATTAACCAGGGGCGTAAATCCCACCGTGGGGTTATCTACGACGAACGCCGCTCGTAATCACGTAATCCCACCGCGTAGCCATGTCCCAAACTATATATAAGACCAGGATGAACAGTGAGAGTAGTTAGCCGTTGCCCCGTTGCATTGTATTGTGGGACAAATTCGAGGTCGAAGGCGGTGCGGCCGCTTCCCTTAATGGTGATCCCAACCGCAAATCCAACCGCAGGCTGATCTGCCAGACTGGTGGTCTGGCCTCCGGAGTGCGTCACCAGCGGGAGGACGAAGCCGATATGCCCGCCTAGAGTTGGGCCCTTTTTCGCTTGCGCTTGCGGCGCACTGCTCCCTTGCGCTTGCGCCTGTGGCGCGCTGATCTCTTGCGCTTGCAGCTGCGGTGCACCGCTCTCTTGCGCTTGGGCCAGCGGCGCTCTGCCTGCCAGAGTTGTCGCCAGAACTGCCAATATAGTCGATGCTCTTCTCATTCTGTCCAATCCTCCAATATTCGAAGTTGCCTTCGGTTTCTGTAACCTGTTACTACTCGTTCGTCACATGCCGCCCGTGAAGCGAATCAAAAATGAGCGTTGATTTCCCGCTGCCGCTAGTGTGGCTGCAAGAGCGCCACACTAGCGGAGGTTGGAAAAGCCTAAGAGACGAACGAACTATGCGAATGGCTGTCCTGGCAGACAGCCGGTCAGGCAACTTCCCTTTGTTCTCGCGGTTGATCCCTTGCGTGAAGCCGACGAACATCTTCACGCTCGGCTGGATTCAGCACCTTGAAAGCGCCCGCTGCCACCGCGGCGCCGCCAAATTCAGCTATCAGGTATATCCAGATATTCGCCCACGACGATAGCCCCATAGCGGAGATGCCCGTCGCGACCGCCGGGTTGAACGCGCCACCGGAGATGCTGCCGACGGAGAACGCCCCCACCAGCACCGTGAATCCGATCGCCAGCCCATAGAAAGAATTTCCCGACGTACCCTTTGCCGTAGCCACATTCAGCACGACGTAAACGAGCGCAAAGGTGAAAAGAAACTCCGCCAGAAGCGCGGGTACAGTCTGCGGTTGGAGCGGAACAACAGCAGCCCCTCCCTTTAAGAACTTGACGACCAAGGCCGCCAACACCGCCCCCACGATCTGAAAAATCATGTACGGCGCTACATCTTTGGTCTCGCATTTCCCGCGCAGCCAGATGCCCAGCGTAACCGCCGGATTGAAGTGACCTCCGGAAATATGTCCGCCCGCGAAAATCATCACCATGAGCGCGGAACCGATTGCCAGCGGTGCAAACGGGCCGGCATCGTGGCCGATGACCGTGCACCCAATAGTCAGAACCAAAAAGAAGGTGCCGATGAATTCAGCAACGTACTTCTGCATGACCTACCTCCTTCAAGTTCGTCCTTCCGTCGTCCACACGGGCGTGCATACTGCGCTCTGAAATAACCTCGCGATCGAAGGGCGCCATCTTGTTAACAAACCAGATGTTCTGGAGCAACGCCGGACCCCGCTTGCCGGCTGTTGCGATGTTCCAGTTGTCGTCGATGGGGATGCCAAACACGGTGTCAAGCTTCTTATCCATACGTTCCTTTCGATGGTGCTTGTTGTTGAGCTGGGTTCGAAACGGCGCCAGCCCGACTTTCGGTTGTGGCTGGAAACTAGTTGCTCGAATTCAATATGATCCCGGGGCGCACTGAGGTCTGAGCAAGTACCGCTATTGAAAGTACGAGTAAAGCGGACAGTAAAAGAGCTTTCAACAACAAAAGAGTTACATCCTTTGAATGAATCCTGACCTCGCTACTGCAAGGCGAGTGCCAATCGTAAACTCTTGATAGGCTTCATGGTCACGAACCGACGAGACCGGAATCACCAAAAATTCCCCAAAAATTCAGGACTTCAATGATCATTTTGGGGAAACGCCACGTTAGGGGTCGTAGGAGATGGAACCTTTGTCGAGACTTGGCACTTCAAAAAAGAGCACAACGGCAAAGCCGAGGGTGTTGACGGCGGATACTTTCGCCGCTGATACCTTG
>JAOAPF010000061.1 GCA_025462755.1 Edaphobacter sp. | reverse complement strand
TAAAATCTTTGCCTTCAGTTACCTGCGGCGTGCTGGTGCCTGCAAAATATTCATAACAAAAGGGTTGTCCACAAAATACTTTGTATCAATAAGTTAGCCCCGGAGAGTGTCCGGGGCTTGCCTCTTTTTGATCTATACATCCATTATACGGGTTGGAGTGGAACTAACATGCCACGTGGATGTTGTTGTTTCGCAAAGGGTTAGCTGATTCAGGGGCTTGACATGCGATTTTTGGGCAGAAAATGCCGAAAGAATTTAGGTAAGGCCATTAAAAAATAATGGAATCAGCGGCTTCCGCCGGGGTCGGCCTGCTTGGAACCAGTACCGTTCCAATCGATGATGTTGACAAGCTTCCAGGGATTTTGGCGGAGCTCGAACTGAAGTTGGCCCTGTTTGTTGATGATCAGCTGGGAAGCAGGGTAGAGAACGCCGCTGCTCTTGCTCTTATCAGAGTCGTTCAAGTCAAATTCGCCAGCGGTCAAATCGAAGGATTTGCTTTGGGTGTTGGCGTAGGCTTCACCGAATCTGATCCAGCGGTCGGCGGCGAACCGGATCTTGCGGCCGGTTGGCGAAGGAATCAGGGCAATGTAGTTGAGGTCGTAGCCAAGCGTGCCGGTGATGGCAATGCGGCCAACCGGCTTCATCTTTTTGAGCGCGTCGACCAAACCCTGGTGCTGGCCTTTTTTGAAGGCATCGACGAGGACCTGCCTGTCCGCTGGTGTAGAGAATTGGTTGATGATCACCTTCACACCGACACTTCTACCCATCTGAGTGCTGGTGCCCATTGCGGTGGCGTCAATGGTCTCTGTTTTCCTGTCATCTGCAGAGATAGCAGGTATAGCCGCTGCGAGGAGCAGTGTAAGCAAAAGGCCGGCGTAGCAGAATCGCCGAGCGGTAGAGCGAAGGATATTGCTGTCTGTCATCGGATTTTTCCCTTTCGAAAAACAGTCGCTACGAAGGCGCAGAGCAACGTCGGTGAGATAAAGATCGAGTCCCTTGAGCTTCATATGAACCTCCTGTATCGAGTTCCATCTATTGGCAGCCTGGAGAATCAGTCTAGTCAGCCGTGCGGGAAGAGTGAACTAGCAGAATTAGCAGAAGGCGCAGGAACTTGTAGGAGGCCGCCACAGGTTGAGCACGGTCGTGCAGACCGCGGAGACGAAGAGGATGGTCCGGCTGTGTAGGTGTGCGGGATTTTCTTCAGAGATGGAGTGCCATCCGGTCCATCAGTCCTGGCAGGAAGCCTATTAAGCAGACAGGGCGAACCATGGAAGCTGGTTCGCCCTGTCTGGCGCAGGTCTGACTGTGGAGCGCTATCGTTTTTTCGCCGGGACGGCAAGCGTAGTCGGCGAAGTGACAAAGCCATCCGATAGCGTTTGGAGGAAGGCAACGATTTCGTCTTCCTCAGTGCTGGTTAAGCCCAGATTGCCCAACTGAGTCGTGTTCAGGGTGGCCGGGACCTCAGGCGCTGGCCAGCAGGTTACCTTCTCGCCGGCTGAGCCTTGCGCGCAACGCGGCAGTGCCTGTGAGGTGTTATAGAAGTGAACGACTTCTTTCAGGCTCTTGAGATACCCGTTGTGCATATACTCCTTGATGAAGGTGGGGGTCGGCCTCTTGTCCACGTTGCGCAAGGTGGCCGTTTGGAACGTACCGTTGAACAGTGGAGCGAGCTGTTTCCACTGCAGCGTATTTGGATTGGGCGCAGCGCCCGTGCCGTTCAGAAAGGCCCCTAGTCCCAGATCGATGAAGGCGAAGCCCAGGGGATTCGGGGTATATCCAAATTGGTCCGGCTTGTTCTCGCAATAGAACGGAAGAGCCAGATTCGGGGGGAGACCAATATTGTTTGCGGTGAAATCGGTGAAGAGCGGCGCCACATCGGCCGCCACCTGGGTATTGAGCGTGTTTACCGCGGTGCCGCTCAGATGGCATTGATTGCAATGCCCTCTGCCGTTGAACAACTCGTAGCCGGCCTGTTCTGTGGCACTCAAGGTTGCATTGCCGGCGAGAAAGGCGTCGAATTTCGAGGAAAAAGGACTGACATCAGGGGAAGCTTCGTACGATGCCATTGACAACGTCATGTGGTCATACGTGGAGTTTGATTGTCCCCGGTCAACAGCGCTGAGATGTACCGGGAGTGGATCGTTCGCAGGAGGTGGACCCGGCGTGGCGCATACAGCGGCCACATTGGGAGGCCAGCTGATCGCGAACGATTGAGCGCCCCAGATAGTTTCGATCAGCGAAGCGTATGGGCGCAGTGACGCTTTCCAGACCACGCACGCAGTGTCGATATTTCCCATCTCCACCGGATTCACCGGCGGTCCTTGTGCCTGTTCTGCCGCTGGATTGTCGAGGCGGATTCCAGTGGCGCGCATATCCCAGAAATTGCCGCCGTAGAAACTATTCTGCGTTGCGTTATAGTGCAGGATTGGGGTGAAGGAGGCGTACGCATACGTTTGAGGATTTCTTGGACCGAGACGGAAGTTCGGTTCTGGCGGAGTTGCATTGGTGATTGCAATCCCTCCAGGCTGAGCCGCGGTGGTTGCATTGAAGATACTCGTACCGCCTCTGAATCCTGTGTACGGCGCATGGCAGGTCGCGCAGGCGATGTTGTTGAGCGGAGACAGGGTCACATCGTAAATCTCGGTTTTACCGAGCAAGGTGATCTGGTGATACTGATCCAGCGAAGACGCCTGTGCGACCTGCTGGAGCAAGCTTTGTTCCGTGAGGGTGATAAACGCGTTCCCCGACGTGACCTCCGGGTCTGTGTGGGCTCCGCCAGGGAGCAGCGAAGCAACGTCGATATTCCTGCTGCATATGGAGAATGGCGGTATGACGGTTTGTCCGTGCACGATGCGATAAGGGACGAACATGACAGCCCCTACCGTCGCACAGCCCGCGGCTAGTGCTACCAATCTAGTCTGATTCATGGGGGAACCTCTATTTACCTGGTCAGGGTTCGGGCAGGACGGAAGGCTCGTCCAGGCCAGCGATCGCTGCGACGCGTTCGCGGATCCTTTTAATATTTACCCGAAAAGGGATGAACTCTGGGAACCATGCCGCTGACTCTCGAAAACACGGAGAGCGAAGGAGTCACTCGATCACGCTGAGTAAGACTGACCCCTAAAAACACCCGGAAACAATTAGGTCCTATCAGACGTACCGCATCAATATAGGTCGACGTTTGAAGGATTGTCAAGGTCGAGACCGGAAACGCCGACTGCCTTTGGTGGTTCGAATTCCATAGTTTCGGGAGAATCGTAGATCTGACTCGACTGTTGGGGTGGTCCGTCGCCAGAGCTCCACGACAAAGGAAAAAGAGTATGTCTGACGTCGTGCGGCAGAAAAGACAATCCTGCGAAGATTTTCTTTTGGGTTGACATCCGACCCAAAAGGGAGCAGTATTTGGGTCGGATGACTACCCAAGAAAATACCGACGACCGCATTGCGTTGTTGCAGGGCACGCTGGACCTGCTGATCCTGAAGACGCTTGTGCTGGGACCGTGCCATGGGCAGGGTGTGGCGCGGCTGATTCAACGCCAGTCGGAAGAGGTATTTTTTGTCGACCATGGGTCGCTGTATCTGGCGCTGCAGCGATTAGAAGACAAAAGGTGGATCAGCGCGAAGTGGGGTATAAGCGAGAACAATCGTAAGGCGAGGTTCTACTCGCTGACTGCGAAGGGGCGCGAGCAGCTTGTCGCGAAGACGAGCGAGTGGCAGCGGCTGACGCGGGCGATGAGTTTGATTCTGGATTCAAGCGAGAGGCCACGCGGCGAGGAGGCATAGCTATGTTCTGGCACAGGCGGAGTGCAGAGGATTTCGCGGAAGAGATCAAGGCGCATCTCGAACTGGAAGCAGAGGATCTGAAGGGCGAGGGCTTGAACGAGGATGAGGCGCGGTGGAAGGCGCGGCGTGAGTTCGGCAATGTGCGACGGGCGCAGGAACGGTTCTATGTGAAGGGGCGCCTGGTGTGGCTGGATAATCTGCTGCAGGATTTGCGATTTGCGCTTCGCCAGATGCGCCGTTCTCCAGGCTTTGCTGTGACCGCTGTGCTTACTCTGGCGCTGGGGATTGCCGCGAATGTCATTGTCTTTGGCGTGCTGCAGGCGATGGTGCTGCGGTCGCTCGATGTGCCTCGTGCGGACCGTGTGATGACGCTAGGGTCAACCGGTTTGGCGTTTCCGGCTCTTTCCTATCCGGAGGTGCGGGATGTGCGCGATGACAGCACAGTGTTTTCTGCGGTTGCCGCTGATGTTGTGCAGAACTTTGGGCTGGACGCCAACGGCATAACCCGCCCGGTGTGGGGATACGAAGTGAGCGGGCAATACTTCGAGGTGGTGGGCATCAAACCGCTGCTTGGGCGGCTGCTCGAACGCTCGGATGACGATCATCCGGGAGCGTCGGAGGTGGCGGTGCTTTCGTGGCCGGCATGGAAGAATTACTTTGGCGCGGATCCTAACGTCTTGGGGAAGATTGTCCGCATCAACAAACATCCGTACACGATTGTGGGGGTTACGCCGGAGGGCTTTTACGGGACTGAAAGATTTCTGCAGCCTGAACTCTTCGTTCCGATGGCGAATGAAGCGTCGCTCGAAGGGGTTAATTGGCTTGAGGACCGGCGCAATAAGAATGTTTTTACGATCGTCCGGATGAAAGATGGCGTGACGCTCGCCCAGGCTCAGGCAGATCTTAAGACGGTTGCCAACCGCATCACGCGACAGTATCCAAAGGATGAGGAGGGACTTGGATTCAAACTGGCTCGTCCTGGCCTGATCGGAGACTTTCTCGGCGGCCCGGCGCGCGCTTTTTTGGCTGGGGTGATGGGGCTGGCGGGGATTGTGCTGCTCGCCGCCTGCGCCAACCTTGGCAGCTTGTTCGCGGCGCGTACGGCGGACCGCACGCGCGAGATCGCAATCCGCATGGCAATCGGGTCGAGCCGATGGCGCATCGTCCGGCAGATCCTTGTCGAGGCTTTTGTGATTTCGATGCTCGGTGGCGTATGTGCCTGCGGATTGTCGTGGAT
>JAOAPF010000056.1 GCA_025462755.1 Edaphobacter sp. | reverse complement strand
GCGGCAAGCCGAAGGAGGGTTTCGCGAAGATGCCGCACTCGCGGCCGATGCTTTCGCTGGACAACGCTTACAACGAAGCGGAGCTGCGGGCGTGGGAGCAGCGGGTGCGGGATGCTCTGCCTAGTGCGGAGAAGGTGCGGTACATGTGCGAGCTGAAGCTGGATGGGCTGTCGCTGGCGCTGCACTATGCGCCGGGGCCGAATGGCTCGGCACATCTTGAACGTGGGTTGACTCGCGGGGATGGGTCGATCGGCGAAGATGTGACGACCAATGTGCGGACGATCCGGTCGGTGCCGTTGAGCGTTTCGGCGGCGAAGCTGAAGGCGGCGGGGTTGCCGCAGAGTTTTGAGGTGCGGGGTGAGGTGGTGCTTCCGCAGACGGCGTTTGCGAAGATGAATGAAGAGCGCGAGGCCGCGGGGATGACGCCGGCGGCTAATCCGAGGAGCGCGGCGGCGGGGACGATTCGCACACTTGAGCCGAATATCGTGGCGCAGCGGCGGCTGGATCTCTATGCGTACTTTCTGCTGCAGGATGGGGAGACGCTGCTGCCGACGCAGTCGGAGACGCTGGAGGCCTTGCGGAAGGCGGGGTTTCGGGTGAATCAACATGTTCGGCCAGTGAAGAGTATTGATGAGGTGATCGCGTTTATTGCCGCCGCGGAGCCGCTGCGCGACACGTTGGGGTATGAGATCGACGGCGTGGTGGTTAAGGTGGATGCGACGTCGCAACAGCGGCGGCTGGGCTTCACGGGGAAGGCTCCGCGGTGGGCGATTGCTTACAAGTTTGCGGCGCGTGCTGGTATTACGAAGCTGGAGGATGTGTTGTTCCAGGTGGGACGGACGGGCAAGCTTACGCCGGTGGCGGTGCTTGCTCCGGTGTCGATTGGGGGCACGACCGTCACGCGGGCTACGCTGCATAACGCAGATGAGATTGAGCGGCTGGGTGTTCGGATTGGGGACTTTGTTTCTGTGGAGCGGGGCGGCGATGTGATTCCGAAGATTGTTGAGGTGGTGGAAGACAAGGCGCATCACCGGGGTATGCAGGAGATTATGTTTCCGAAGAACTGTCCGGTTTGTGCGAGCGAACTGCAGCGCATTGAGGGTGAGGTGGATTGGCGCTGCGTCAACAATTCCTGTCCGGCGCGGGTGCGGGAGGAGTTGCTGCACTGGTCTGCGCGGGGCGTGATGAACATCGAAGGGCTTGGGGATGCGATGGTGGCGCAGTTGCTAGGGCAGAGTGCTTCGTTGAGCGGGGAGACGGTGAACGAGGAGGGAGCGCCAGTCACGATACGCAAGCCGCTGATCTATACCATTGCGGATCTTTATCGGCTAAAGCGTGAGCAGTTGCTCGGATTGGAGCGAGTTGGCGAGAAGACTGCCGACGCGCTGCTGGCGCAGATTGAACGCTCAAAGAGTGCCGGGCTGGCACGAGTACTGCTTGGGTTAGGAATTCGATTTGTCGGTGAGAGGACAGCACAGTTGCTGGCGGCGCACTTTGGATCGATGGAAGAGCTGCGGAAGGCAACGGCGAGTGAGCTGGAGGCGGTGAATGAAGTAGGCCCGCGCGTGGCGCAGGCGATTGTGGAATTTTTCGCTGTGAAGAAGAACCAGGAACTCATCGATGCGCTTCGCAGTGTGGATGTGCTGATGACGGCGGAGAAGCGGGTGACGACTTCTACGCTTGAGGGGCTTACGTTTGTGTTGACGGGGACGCTGCCGACTCTTACGCGAGAGTTGGCGAAGGAGAAGATCGAGTCGGCTGGTGGGCGGGTTTCGGGGAGTGTCAGCAAGAAGACGAGCTATGTAGTCGCGGGGGAGGAGGCCGGGTCGAAGCTTGATAAGGCGACGTCGCTTGGGGTGTCGGTGGTGGATGAGGCGGGGCTTCTCGAGCTGTTGGAGCGCGGGCCGGTCAGGGCGTAGGGGAGTTGGGTTTGGGTTGGGCAGGTCTGCTGGATCTCTCGCTTTTGAAGCCGCAGGCCTTCATGGCGGCGATGGGCTCCGGGTTCTGCATGAAGGTGTCCCAGACGAAGGCGGTGCGGAGATTTTCGGTCATGAGGAGGCCGATGCCGAGATCGATGCCGAGGACCTCAGGGTCGTACCAGTGGAGGTCGGGGTGGAATGCATCGCAGAATCCGTAACGGCCCCAAGCATCTCTGCCGAAGTTCTCTCGCATGGCGCGGAGAACGCGGACGCAATCACGGGGTAGAAAGGGAAGCGATCCGGCAGTGGCACAGGGGACGACGGATCCGTCGACGGGGCCCATGAGCGGAGGGCCGCCCCAGGCGGTGTAGCCATGCGCCCAATCCGAGGCGCTGACTCCCCAGTAGTCTTCGGTGTAGCCGCGGTTGAGGCCAAGGCAGAAAGCTTTGTGGGCGCGGGTTGCGGCGATGGAGTTGGCGAAGTAGTCGGCGTAGGCGTCGCGCTGGCGGGCGAAATCGAACCACGCGTGGGAGAACTGGTGGACGAAGAGGGGATCCTTTCCGCTGATGAAGGTGTAAGGGCCGAAGGTCATGGGGGGGCGGGTGAAGGCGCTCCAGGATTCGGGCGAGATGGGGTTGGCGGGCGAACCGATGGCGAGGAGATAGAGCATCATCAGTTCGGAGTAGTGGTCCCAGCGAGTGGAGATGAAGCCGGTCTCGGGCCGCCAGCCCATGGAGAAGGTTTTTCCGCCGTTTAGCATCCAACTCCAGTCGACTCGGTTGTAGAGCTGCGTGGCGAGCTCTGTGATTTTGGGATCGTTGAAGTAGGCGCGTGCTGTGAGGATGCCGCACAGCAGGATGGCGGTGTCTATGGAGGAGACTTCGCTGTTGATGAGCGGCTTGCCGGTCTTGACGTCGTTGAAGTGATAGAAGAAGCCGTGCTCGTTCGGCATCTCGTTGAGATGGAAATCGAGCGCGGTGATGACCTGATTTTTTAAACGATCGGTGGGGTAGTAGCCTCGCCTGTCGGAGATGCACAAGGCGGTGAGTCCGAAGCCGGTGGCGGCGATGCTCGAGACAAAGCCCGAATCCAGTTCCCCGGTGCTGGTTTTGTTGATGGCGCGGTCGAGTACCTGACCGCTGGATGGGTCGACCTGCTCGGAGAAATAGAGGCAGGCGGCGTGTTCCATCTCCTCCAGGAAGGCGAGATCCTCGTCGCTGAGGAGCCTAGTGTAGGTGGCAGTTGGCGCTGCGGGTTGTTGTGTCCGTGCGAAAGGCGAGGTTGCCAGGCTGGAAAGAAGGGTTCCGCCTAGTAACTTGGTTGCACTGCGTCGCGTGATGTGAGATGGAGTCGGGGAACTGACACTCATTAGCTATATCGTACGTTTTTGGACTCCAGATTTATCTGACTCATTGGATGTAGGAAAGGTTTCAATGAGCCGCGGTGCGGGCCGACAGCTTGACCAGGACGAGTCCCTGCGGAGGAACGGTGATGGTAAGCGCGCCGTTCGTAAGTGCAAGGTTCTGTGGAGGGAAAGGTCGGCCTGCGGCGCGAAGCTGGGTGATCTGCTCGCGGCTTGGGAAGGCAGGGCGGCCCATCGCATCAAATGTTTTGACTACGTTTCCGTGGTCGGCGTCCAAGCGCCAGATCTGGACTGCCGCATTGGGAGAGGCGCCGGTTAGTTTCAGCGTGAAGGTTTTTGATGGGCCGATGTTCGCGGGGGGCGGGGTGTAGGTTGCTCCGGTGCCGAAGGGCGGAGCGTAGTTCCACAGTGCGACGGCGATGGCGCCATTGCCGTCTCGTGTCACGAGGGTCGCGTCGGAATCCACCTTGATGCGACGATTGCCGAGCTCATGCAGCATTGCGAAGGCGTTGAGGGCTGGCTTAGGGATGCCGTCTTCCGCGACTAATCCGAAGCCGCCGTAGAACGGAGTTTTGATGACGCCCTGTTCCTCGAAGACATCGGAGAATGTCCAGTAGCTCATCGCCTGGGTGAGGCCGTCGCACTGGCTGATCGTGCCTGCGAGCCACGGTCCCATGTAGACCGTGTCGGTGACGTCAGGTTCATTGGCATAGCTGGCGTTGTATTCGCTGAAGATGAGTGGCGTATTTGGAAACGCAGATGCGGCGATCTCGTTGTGAACCTTTGCGACTGAACGGCAGACCATTTTATCGCGCGGAATTTGTTCGTCGGTGCCGAAGACGTCTTTGGCAGTGTCGTTGGCGTAAACGTGACTGGTGACGAAGTCGACAGGGATGTTGCTCTGCTTACAGTGTTCGAGGAAGGCTGAGACCCAGGCGGCCTGGGCGGTGGAGGGGCCACCGATGAGGAGGCGGTTGCTCACTTTCTTGATGGCGAGAGAGGTGTGGTCGTAGAGTTCGAAGTAAGTTGGCTGCTTCGGGTTGCCGACCCAGAAGTCGAGGTTGGGTTCGTTCCATACTTCGAAGCGCCACTTGGAGACTTCTTCAATGCCGTAGCGGTCGATGAGGTGCTGGGTGAAGGCTGTGATCATAGCGTCCCAGAGCGCGTAGTCCTTGGGAGGCGAGACGTTCTGCTTGTACCAGAAGGCGTGGAGAGCGGCGGGGTCGGAGGCCATCTTCTTCGGCATGAAGCTGAGCTCGACGAAGGGGCGAACGCCGTTTGCGAGCAGGCCGTCGTAGATCTGATCGACGTAGGAGAAGTTGTACGGGGCTTGTCCGGCTTGGGCTTTCTGCACGGTTTGGCCGGGGTTTTGGGTGGTGGCGTTGGGGTCGTAGAGGCCGACGTCATCCATGAAGATGCCGTGAAAGCGCACGGAATCGAGATCCGTGACGCCTTTTACTGTGTGGAGATCGTCGCGATAGCTTTGGCGTAGCGAGAGGATGGCTCGACCGGAGCCGAATATCTGCTCCCAGAAATGGGGAAAGGGAGTACCGGGGTCCTGGGTGTTGATGGTGATGACCGAAGTCGGGGATGGAGAAGGAGTCTGCGCGGAGAGGACAGAGGCTATCGCTGCGAATGTCAGAGTGACTATTTTGGAGACGCTAGATCGCATCGTTGCCCTTCCTTTTGCTGCGTGGATTGTGGAAGGGCGGCTATGGCGGCCGCCGCTTAAGTGTACGCAAATGCTGTTAATCTAAAAGGGGTATCCCCTCCCCGGTAAAAGTGTGCAAAGTCTTCATTGCAGGTACTTTAGGCTTGGACTTCGATGGTTAGGCAGTCCTAAAGTCTTTTCCATCAAAGTTATAGCTGGCAAAGTACTCATTCTTGGCCTTAAAGTAAAAGGCCCAGACTGTGGACCGGGCTTTTCCGCTGTTCTTTCCTTCTGTTTCTATTATAGCTGTTGGACTCTAGCTCTTTGCCATGTGCAAGTTGTTTACAGTAAAGCACTTAGATAGTCCAGGGGCTTGACATGCGATTTATGGGCAGAAAATAAGAAAAGAAAACTGGCGCGAAAAGAAAGGCAATAAAATCAGTACCTTCGCCCCTGCCTTTGTGGGATCTATCGGCGGGTGAGTCGGTTTGTGAAAAACGAACGCAGAGGCCGCGAAGGTTTCGCCAAGGGTGCCGTGGTGGTCTTTGCCTTTAACGTTGTGGCCTTTGCGTTCCGTTTTGCAGAAGAGCGCCATCACAGATTGGTTGGTTTGGCACAGCTCTTCCGGGTAAAACTACCTGTTGTTTGCCATCGAGTTTTAGAAGTCGACTCGGATGAAGAAGTCGATTACACGTCCGGCGTCAGCCGCGGGGGAGAGGCCGAACAGAGAGTTCTCCACGGTCGCGTTCTGTGTACCGAAGAGAATCGGGGCGAGATTCGTCTTGTTGAAGACGTTATAGAAGTTTGCCTGAAAGCGTGCAGAGGTCTCGTGACCGAACACCTTGAAGGCCTGAACCCGGGCGGCGCTGAGATCCGTGTCGAGATAGCAGGGCCCGTTCCAGGAGTTGCGTCCGATGCCAGGGGATCCGGGGGTGCCGATCTGAAAGTATTTCTTGCCGCCGCCGGCGAAGTTAGTGCCGTTGATGTAAGCGCTGTTTGAGCAGGAGTTATTTGCCCCGCCGAAGTAGGCGGTTGGTCGTGTGGGAGCGATGGTGGCGGCGCTCTGAACAAGGGCAACCGTGGGCACGCCAGTGACGGGAGTCCAGGGGAAGCCGGTGTGATATTGGAAGATGCCGTTAATTTGCCAGGCACCGATCAGTGAGCCAACGAGACCATTGCCGCCATGATATCTGGGCAGATCCCAGTTTCCGGCGACGGTAACGCGATGCCGATTGTCGTAGTCCGATGGGCCGTATTCGGTTGCGGGGTGAGCCGGGTCGGTCTGATTGGAGAGGCTGCCAGGGCCTTCGTTGGAGGACTGATCGAGACTCTTGGAATAGGTATAGCTTGCAGTGAGGCTATAGCCATGGCTCATACGCTTATTGAGAATGAGATTGAGGCCGTTGTAGCTGGCGTAGACGTCGGGCGTGGGAATGTAACTGCTATTGAAAGGCGATATCGCCACGCCTGCCGGACATGAGCCATCCGCCTTTGGCGCCGCGCAGGTCGGGTAAAGGAAGTTCTGATTGACGAGGCGGATGAAGTGATGTCCGACAGAACCCTGGTAGCCGACGGTTGCCACCATTTGATAGGGCAGTTCGTACTGTATTTGTCCGGAGAAGTTGTAGAGGATCGGTTGCGCGGTGTGGGATGCGGCGCCGTAGATCTCGATCTCGCTGGTTCCTTTGGGGAGGCCCGTGGCCGGATTGACGCCGACGTTCAATGCCGGATTTGTGGGAAAGCTGAAAGGAGAGCGCGTGGCGCCGCGCGCGAAAAGGATGCCGCTTGAGGCAGCGGACGCGGCATCAGTAGCGCAGCACAAGCCGAATGCCGCATAGCCGGGACCGTTCTCGAAGCCGGGTATGTAAAGGCCATCATCGATGCGGTCGTAGGAGACGCCGAAGCCGCCGCTAATGACCATCTTGTTATTGGCTCTGGAGGGCGACCAGGCGAAGCCGAGCTTAGGCCCCCAGTTGTTGTAGTTCGAGTTCGTGATGTGGTTGACGGGGGCGAGACGAGCGGCGGTAAGGAAGGTGGCGGAGGTGGGGCCGAAGACCGGTTGGTTAATGGGGAAGCCTTTGTTGTAGAGGGGTTCGAAGTACTCCCACCGGAGCCCCGTGTTGACAGTGAAGTTTTGGGTGACCTTCCAGTCGTGCTGAACGAACGCGGCTATGTTGTGATCGCGGAAGTAGCGTTGACCTGTGGCGAAGCCGCCTGTGTTCGGATTGGCGGCGACGGACTCGAAGACAGGAGCATCGTTGGCGTAGTTCCATATGCCCTGGAAGACGTAGTCCGGACGTGATTGACCACTGAGGTTGTCGTTGTCCTGCTCCCAGCGGATGAGGGCGCCGTAGCGGATCGTGTGCGCGCCGATAGTTTGAATGACCGTGTCGCGGGCTTCGTAGGTGTTTTGGGCGAGAATACCGGGCGTTGCGGAGCCTTGAATTGGACCGGCATAGAGGCGGCCGAAGGTGTAGCCCTGAACCTCGAAGCGCGGGATGCCGAAGTCGACGTTGTTTCCGGCATCAACGATCTGGTTGTCAGAGAAACGGGTGAAGTTGGCGCGGGCTTCGTTGATCAAGTTGGCACCGAAGGTATGGATATAGATGAAGGTGGCGGAGGCGGTCAGCGGTTTGAATGGAAGATTGGAGATTGGCTGGGCGCCCGTGCCTGCGTCAGGGCTGGTCTGGGCCAACTTGGTGTAGAAACCGCTGAGGGCAAACTGGTCGCGATCGGTGGCGTGCCAGTCGATACGACCGTTCCACTGATTGCCGCGATAGGTGGATGGCGTTCTTACCTGGGCGAATTCGACGTCGGGGATGCCGTCGAGCCCACCCCCCGTGAGGGTGTTAGCAACCTTCGGAGTGGACGCGTTGTAAGAGGGAAGGTAGGTGCCTCGGGCGCCGGCGAACGAACCAATATCCGCTCCACCGGTTAGCTGGGCGCAAGTTCCGGCTGCACTTTGAAGGTTCTGACAGAGGGTTGGGAGGACGGAGATGACCGACGGCTTTCCGCCGGGACCGTTCAGCACCCCGTTGACTATGCCCGTCGGTCTGGCCTGTGCGAGGGCGCTGAGGAATTGCGGAGTGGGAACGTACTGCTCGGAGAAACCTGCATTGAGATTGCTTGCTCCTTCATACGAAGCGAATAGGAACAGCTTGTCTTTGATGATTGGGAAACCGAGACTGGCAGCGTATTCTCGTTGCTTGTTTTGTACACGGATGGGCAACGCACCATTAGGGCCGCCGTAGGATTGATAAGCGTTCAGGCCGGGCTCGTCATACTGGAAAAAGAGGCTGCCGTGGATGTCGTTTGTGCCTGATTTAGTTACAGTGCGGACCTGCAGGCCGACGTTTCGGCCGAGGCTGGCGTCGAAGGCGCTCGAGGTATTGGTGATCTGGGCTACGGATTCAGGATTTGGCGTGATGATGGCGGCGCCGCCGTGAGAGAGACTGTCGACACTGACTCCGTCGATCAGGAAGGTGTTGGAGGTGAGACGCTGGCCGGCGCTGGCGGCGGAGATCTGGTTTTCGGTCTGGAAGATTCCGGAGTTGGACTGGCCGGTCCCCTGAGCGTTAGGCAGGGCTACACTGGCGCCGGAGCCGCTACGCGCCGCGTCGGAGATGACACCGGGTGTGAGCCGGAGGAGCTCGTAGGGATCACGCCCAAAGGCAGGAAGGCGGGTGACGTCCTCGGAGGAGAGGCTGTTGCTTGTGCTGGCGTCAGAGGTATTTAGGACGGGGAATTCATTCGCCGAGACGGTTACTGTCTGGTCAGAGGCGCCGATTTGAAGCTTCAGGTCGATGTTGCGAGGAGTTTCGGCGACAAGATTAATGTGGTCGAGGGAGGTGCCCTGAAAACCTTTCGCTGCCCCGGTAAGGGAGTAGTCGCCGGGTGGGAGTTCACTGAACCGATACGTTCCCTCGTTACTGCTGGTGGCGTTGCGGACGGCCTGGGTCTCGTTGTTTCTCAAGTTAAGCGTGGCTCCGGGAATCACCGCGCCGGTTGGATCGGTTACGGTTCCTGAGAGACTTGCATTGAACTGTGCGTAAGAAAGAGAAGAGAAGAGGAATAGGACGAGAAGGGTGAAGACGCTGGATAGCTTAAATGGGGCTCTGCGCATGGTGGTCCTCCGGAAAGTGTTGCCCCGATCGCAGCGCCTGAGTTCGTCGAATGATTCTTAGTTGCGACGGAGTTGCGGCAGACCCCGCCCTTGCGCACACGGTCCGGAAGACTCACCCTTACTCAGCCTTCCGTTTGGGTTCAGCGTAAGCTGGCAAGCTGTAAGGTGCTTACGGATCAATTTGGGTTGTCTGTGAGAGAGTCGAATCGATCCGTGCATCTCCCGGCGCATATCCATTTCCCTCAGGCATCGTTCGCCAGGAAATTCAAGTGAGCGACGCAGAATGCTGGCCTCCCAGTTGAAGGTCTTGTGTTCCCGGGGTGATCGCACGACCGGGATAAGAGCATTCAGAGCCGGTCGGTCTAGCGGCGTAAACCAATGTCAATACAAACGAAAAGGCCGCCTCATTTTGTGATAGCATCCGTGTTCCTCGAAATCCGGGCCGACAGAGGGTCTGAATTTCGATGATTTTAATCGGTCAGATTGCGACCAAGATTCCAGCAGGATGGAACTGCAGAGGAGTTCTTCCGGAGCCGTTGGATACGAATTTAGTCGCCTGTCATTGATGCCGATGAAGATTTGTCAGTTCAGATTACGGAAGAGGAGTCTGATATGAAGGTCTACCTGGGGAGTGATATTCGTAATGTGGCTGTAGTCGGGCATGCGCACTGCGGAAAGACCACATTGATCTCCGCTCTGCTGCATGCCGCCAAGATGACACCAACGCGAGGCCGTGTGGAAGACGGATCAGCCGTTACGGCCTATGACGAAGAAGAGGTCGCACGCCGGACGACGATGTCGAATGCGGTGGCGTTTGCCGAGTGGGACGGGATCAAGATCAATTTTATCGACACTCCGGGTTTTCACATGTTTGTGCATGAGACGCGAGCGGCGATGTTGCCCGCGGAGGTGGCTGCGGTGCTCGTCAACGCACAGACGGGCATCGAGCCAGTGACCGATCGAGTGTGGAAGTATGCGGCAGAGGTAAACCTGCCGCGGGTGGTGGTGGTCAACCAGGTGGATCATCCCAAGGCGGACAGCAGGATCGGACGCCAGCGGATGATCGAACTAATGCAGGAGAAGTGGGGGCGGCAGATTGTGCCGGTGCAATTGCCGATCGTCGATCAGATCGGATTTCACGGTGTGGTGGACCTGGTGACGATGAAAGCTTATTTGTACAAGCCGGATGGGGATGGGCGGGGTGAGGTGGGGGTAATTCCGGAGGCTATCAAGGCCGATGCCAAGGCTGCGCACGAGGCGCTGGTGGAGCTTGTGGCTGAGGGGAAAGATGAGCTGATGGAGGAGTTCTTCAGCGAGGGGACCATCCCGGAGGAGCATCTGATTGGCGCGCTGCATGAGGCGATTCGGGAGGATCGGATATTTCCCGTGCTTTATATGAGCGGGTTGAGAAACGTGGGGACTGATCATCTCCTGGATTTTCTGAAGGTGTACGCGCCTGCGCCGACGGAGCGGGAGCCGGTAGCCGCGCATGGGATTTTGCATTCGATGCGCAGCACGCGCGTCAATGGAAGTGGAGCCGTGGATCTGCAAGACGAGATCGTCATGCGCAAAGTGGGTGATGAGGAGCCGCTTGCGCTGTATGTGTACAAGACGATGACCGATCCCTTTGCAGGAAGGATATCCTTCTTCAAGGTCGTAAGCGGCATGATGAAGACGGACAAGTCTGTGGTGAATTTCACGCGTCAGGAGCCGGAGCGGCTTTGCCATCTCTCGATCATGCAGGGGCGCAAGGCGGTGGAGGTGCAGGAGCTGCACGCAGGAGATCTTGGAGCTGTCGCCAAGCTGCGCGTGACCCTGACGGGGGACACCCTGGGGGATAAGTCGCATGAGATTTTTCTGGAACCGGTGGCAATGCCTGAGCCGGCGATGACCTATGCGATCGAGCCGAAGTCTCGCGCGGACGAGGATAAGCTGGCGCCGGCGCTGCACAAGGTCATGGAAGAGGATTCGATGGTGCGCTTCTTCCGCGATCCGCAGACGAATGAATTTCTTGTCGCGGGCGCCGGGCAGCAGCACATCGAGGCGGTTGTCTCAAAATTGAAGCGGCGTTATCACACCGATGTTACTTTGAAGGCGCCGAAGATACCGTATCTCGAAACGGTTCGCGGACGAGCTGAAGCTCAGGGGCGATATAAGAAGCAGACCGGCGGGCATGGTCAGTATGGCGATTGCAAGATTCGCATGGAGGCCCTGCCGCGCGGAGGCGGAGTGGTGTTCGCGAACGACATCTTCGGCGGCGCAATTCCGCGGCAGTATGTACCCGCGGTTGAGAAGGGGATTCGTGAGTCGGCTGCTCGTGGATTTCTGGCGGGATATCCGGTGGTTGATATCAAGGTGACGGTCTTCGATGGCAGCTACCACGATGTGGACTCCAGCGAGATGTCGTTCAAGATGGCTGCGCGGCTTGCTTTCCGCAAGTGCATGGAGCAGGCGAAGCCGGTCCTGCTGGAACCGGTGATGCGGGTGGAGATCGAGACGCCGGACGACTTTGCCGGGGCGCTGCTTGGCGATTTGAACTCGCGAAGGGGCCGTGTGCAGGGCATGGAAAGTGCTGGTGCGGGAACCACCGTCCGTGCTGAGGTTCCGATGGCGGAGATGCTGAGTTATGGAACGACATTGACGTCGATTACGCAGGGACGGGGGAGTTTTCGCATGGAGATGGACCACTATGAGGTGGTGCCTCCGGTGCTGGCGGAGAAGGTTCTGGCGAACGCGAAACGGCCGAATCAGGATGAATTGGAAGAATAGGTTGCGCGGGATGGCACCAGGAAGCTGAAAAAGCATCTTCCGAAGTCGATTCTGCTTCCTATCTTACTGGAGAATTTCGTATGCCACGTCCTTTCTGGTCAGGTCAGGTTCGAATCTCGCTGGTTTCGTTTGGTATCAAACTGTTCCCTGCGACAGAGGCGAAAAGTGAGATTCACTTTCACCAACTGAGCCGCAAAAGCGGGGAACGAATCAAGCACCAGAAGGTCTCCGCGGATGAGGAGCCGGTGGAGAAGTCGGACATCGTGAAAGGCTACGAGTATCGCAAAGGGGAGTATGTCACCGTCGAGCCGGAGGAGATTGAGCATCTGCGCATTCCATCACGACGGACCCTTGAAGTAGCGCAGTTCGTCGATGCGGACGAGCCGGGCCCGGAGTTCTTCGAGAAGCCGTACTTTGTTGTGCCGGAGAATGACGTTCAGGCCGAGGCTTTTGCGGTTATCCGTAAGGCGTTGCATGAGACGAAGAAGATTGGGCTGGGCAAGATTGCTTTTGGAGGGCGCGAGCACCTGGTCGCCCTCTCCGCGCCAAAAGATGACAAGCTTGCGGGCATGATGGCTTACACGATGCGATATGCGGAAGAGTTGCGCGATCCCGCGAAGTACTTTGGGGAGATTAAAAGAGTTTCCGTAGACGAGGATCAGCTCTCGCTGGCGAAGGAGTTAATCAAACGCAAGAGTGGTAAGTTTGCGCCGGAGAAGTTCAAGGACGAGTATGAGGTTGCGCTCCGCGAGATGGTTGAAGCGAAGGTGAAACATGCTCCGATTCCGCGCGAGGAGCCTGCGCCGAAGACTGCAAAGGTGATCAATCTGATGGATGCCCTGCGGAAGAGCGTACGAGGGGAAGAAGCGCCGGTACCGAAGAAGGCAACCGCCAAAGCTGCGGCGACCGGGTCCAGGAAAGGTATTGCACTGGTGAAACCGGCGGCGAAGGCAAGTAAGTCGCGGAAGTCGGCGTAGACCCTATGGCCACCAAGAAGAGGGCTAAACCGAAGACGACGTCGAGCGCGGCGGACGCGGTTGCTGAGCAGCTTGAACGGTACCGCTCGATGCGGGACTTCAAGGTTACGAGTGAACCAAGCGGCGGGGAGAAGGGAAAGTCTCTAGACAAGCAGGAGTTGCCGTTTGTCGTTCAGAAGCATGCCGCTTCGCATCTGCACTACGATTTTCGGCTTGGGTGGAATGGCGTGCTCAAGAGCTGGGCCATTGCGAAGGGGCCGAGTTATCTTACGCGCGACAAGCGACTGGCCGTGCAGGTAGAAGATCACCCGATTGACTACGGCGGTTTTGAGGGAATCATTCCGAAGGGGCAGTACGGTGGCGGCACGGTGATGGTCTGGGACCAGGGAACGTGGGAGCCGCAGCCCGGTCATACGGATGTGGACGCAGGGCTGCGCGCGGGTTCGCTGAAGTTCATCCTGCATGGCAAGAAACTGAAGGGAAAGTGGGCGCTGATTCGCATGGGTGGCAAGGCGGCGAACGAGCGGAAACCGAACTGGCTGCTGATCAAGGAACATGACGAGTTCGAACGGGGCGAGAGCGATCCGAGCGTTACGGAGGAGGAGCCGAACAGTGTTGTCACGGGCCGCAGTCTGGAGGAGATTGCGAAGAGTGAAGACCATGTGTGGAACTCGAAAGATACTGCAACGGGAAACCCGTGGTATCGCAAGGACAGTCCCGCTGCGGAGAAGATTGCTTCAGCGAAGAGCTCAACTGCGGGTGCGAAAGCTAGAGGCGCAGACTTTGGTTCTGTCTTAAAGAAAGCGGCGAAGGAGAAGCTGCCGGACTTCATCGCTCCCGAGCTTGCATCGCCGTCGGAGACGCCGCCTGCGGGGGAAGGATGGCTGCATGAGCTCAAGCTCGACGGCTACCGCATCCAGGCTCGCAAAGATAGCGATCGGGTTCAGCTGCTGACGCGTACGGGGTTGGACTGGACTCACCGGATGAAGACGATTGCTGCTCTGGTAGCGGAGCTGCCGGTGGACAAGGCGCTTTTTGACGGTGAGGTGGTTGTGCTTGCTGAGAACGGCTCGACCAGCTTTGCTGACTTGCAGGCGGCGTTTCAAGAGGGGGTAAAGAAGCCGCTTACTTACTTCGTCTTCGATCTGCTGCATCTGAATGGGCATTCGATCCGGGACTTGCCGCTGAGTAAACGTAAGGACATGCTTGCTAAGGTTGTCGAGGGTTCAGGCGAGTTTTTACGGTTCAGCGAGCACATTGTGGGTGGCGGCGGTGAGGTATTCAAGAGGGCCTGTGAGCTCCATGCAGAGGGCATCGTCTCCAAGCGGGCTACGAGTAAGTATTCGAGCGGCCGCAGCGGCGACTGGCTGAAGTTGAAGTGCGTGCATGAGCAGGAGTTTGTCATCGGCGGATTTACGCTGCCGTCGAATGGGAGCCACGGAGTGGGTGCGCTGCTGCTTGGGTACTACGACGACGAGGGCAAATTAATCTATGCGGGGCGAACGGGGACTGGCTTCACGCAAAAGACTCACCGAGTTCTGCGGGATCAGCTTGATGAGCTTCGCCAGAAGACGAGCCCTTTCGAGAAGATACCGGCAGAGGCACGACGCGGGGCTATCTGGGTGAAACCCAAGTTAGTGGCTCAGGTGAATTTTGCGACCTGGACGGCGGATAACCTTGTGCGTCAGGCGTCATTCAAGGGGCTTCGGGAGGACAAGCCTGCGGCTGAGGTTCGCCGGGAGGAGCCGAAGATGGCGCCAAGGGGACAGAGCTCGGAGCGAGCATCGCATGCAACCGCTGTCGGAGTGGCGGCCAAGGTTGAGAGTAAGAAGGCGAAGACGCCCGCGAAATCATCCGTCACGAACGCTCCAGTCCGGCTGACTCATCCCGGCAAGATCCTCGATGAAGAGTCGCAGCTTACGAAGCAGCAACTTGCTGATTATTACTGGGCGGTTGCGCCGCACATGCTGCCGCATATCGAAGGAAGACCGCTGTCATTGGTGCGATGCCCTGAAGGCAGCGGCAAGCAGTGTTTTTTTCAGAAGCACGTGAACCATATGCTTCCGCCTGGCATTGGAGGCATTGATATTGCGGATAAGAAGGGAAAGGTTGAGGCGTACATCACGCTCTCGAGTGCCGAAGCGCTCGCGGGCCTGGCGCAGATGGGGGTGCTTGAGGTGCATCCATGGGGTTCGCGCAATGATGACCTGGAACATCCGGATCGCATCATCATTGATCTCGATCCGGACGCGGCGATCTCATGGCCGCGGCTGGCGGAGAGCGCTGCGGAGGTTCGCAAACAGCTTAAGAAGATTGGACTGGAGAGCTTCTTGAAGAGCACAGGTGGCAAGGGGCTCCATGTCGTCGTGCCTATTGTCCCGGAGTATGACTGGGTGGTGATTAAGCAGTTTGCTCATGCTTTCGTTTTGCAGATGGAGAAAAAACAGCCTGCCCTGTACCTGACGAAGATGAGCAAGGCTGCACGTAAGGATCGGATATTTCTCGATTATCTGCGGAACGAACGCGGGGCGACTGCGGTGGCGGCGTTCTCTCCGCGGGCGCGAGTGGGGGCTCCAGTTTCGCTTCCTCTGAACTGGAGCGATCTGAAGTTGGCGGAGCGGCCTGTGGCCCATGTGGCTGATTTTGAGGAGTGGAAGGGGCGGTTGAGTCGCGATCCATGGAAGCAGCTTCTGAAGGCTTCGCAGCGAATCACGGCGAAGACGTTAGACCTCTTCAAAATCACTCCGTCGAAGTAATTCCTCGCTGAAATCGAGTGTTCGAGAATGGACAGTATTTCTCGTTTGTGGACGATCTGCCCCGGTCGGGGCCGACTAAGTGGTTGAAAGTGCGTGGCTGAGATTGGTCTTGCGGTTGCACTTAGATCCGGCGCAATGGATATCTCAAGACCCGATATTAAGAAGAAAAAGATGCGGCGGCAGTTGGTTTTGGCTGGCTGCGGAGTTGTGGCACTGGCGTTTGTGGCGTTTTTTGTGGCGCGATTGAAACCTGCCGCTCCTGAGGTGGACCGGGCTACGGTTTGGACTGACACCGTGAAGCGGGGACCGTTACTGCGGCAGGTACGCGGACCCGGTACTCTGGTTCCCCGTGAGGATAAGATCCGGCTTATTCCCGCCGAGACTGCGGCGACGGTGGTGCGGATTCGCGTGCTGCCGGGCGCGAAAGTGGAACCAAGCACTGTGCTGATGGATCTGGTGGATCCGCAGTTGCAGCAGGAGTTGCTGGATGCGCAGCTGCAGTTGAAGGGCGCGCAGGCGGACTTTATCAATACGCGGGCCAAGGTGCAGAGCGATTTGATGGACCAGAAGGCAGCCGGGGCGACGGTGGGAGCGGACTACACCCAGGCGCAGTTGCAGGCGCGGACGGACAAGTCGCTGTATGACCTTGGGGTTATAAGCGGGTTGACGTATAGCGCTTCCAAAGGCAAGGCAGATGAGCTGACGACGCGAAACGATCTCGAGAAGCAGAGGTTGACGCTTAATGAGAAGGCGATCGAAACGCAGCTTGCGGTGCAGCAGACGAAGGTCGAGCAGGCTAAGGCCCTGCTGGCTTTGAAACAGAGGGAACAGGATGCGTTGAGTGTGCGGGCGGGAATCAGTGGGGTGCTGGTCGAACTCGACCACCAGGTTGGCGAGCATGTCGACGTGGGGACCACGCTGGCGAAGGTCGTGCAGCCGGATCAGTTGAAGGCCAGTTTGAAGATTGCGGAGACGCAGGCGCGGGATATTCAGATCGGGCAGCCGGCTGAGATCGACACACATAACGGCGTTATTGACGGCAAGGTGATGCGAATTGATCCGGGCGTATTGAACGGAACCGTGACCGTTGACGTAGAACTTGCTGGAGCTCTGCCGCTGGGCGCGAGACCTGACCTGAGTGTCGATGGGACGATCGATCTGGACCGGATGGCGGACGTGCTTTTTGTAGGGCGGCCGGCATTCGGGAATGAGAACAGCACGATCAGCCTGTTCAAGCTGGGTGCCGATGGCAAGACGGCGGTACGGGTTCCGGTGAAAGTAGGGCGGGCGTCGGTAAACAGTATTCAGGTAATTGAAGGATTGCAGGGCGGCGACAGCGTCATTTTGTCTGACATGAGCCGATGGGATAACACGGACCGGATTCGCTTGAATTAGCAAACGAGAAAGGGAGAGCAAACGATGATGACGGAGACCATTATTCAGATCGAGGATCTGACGAAGATTTTCTACACGGACGAGATTGAGACTCATGCACTGTCGGGCGTGCACCTGAACATTAGCCGCGGCGAGTATGTGGCGATGTCAGGGCCTTCGGGATGCGGAAAATCGACGCTGCTGTCGATCATTGGTTTGTTGGATACTCCGACAGCCGGACGTTACACGCTGAATAGCAAAGAGGTCGCGAACCTGAACTTTGCGGACCGCTCACGGATTCGCAATCAGGAGATCGGGTTTATCTTCCAGAGTTTCAATTTGATTGGCGACCTGACGGTTGCGGAGAACGTGGAGCTTCCGCTAACGTATCGCGCGGGAATGCCCGCGGCAGAACGGAAGCGCAGGGTGCAGGAGTCGCTCGAGCGCGTGAACATGGCGCATCGCATGCGGCACTATCCGGCGCAGCTCTCTGGCGGTCAGCAGCAGAGGGTTGCCGTGGCGCGCGCACTGGCGGGTTCGCCGTCGATTCTGCTGGCGGACGAACCAACCGGAAATCTGGATTCGAAGAACGGCGAAGCAGTGATGAAGCTGCTGCAGGAGCTTCATCAAGAAGGCGCGACGATCTGCATGGTGACGCACGATCCGCGATTTGCAGCACACGCGGAGCGGCAGATCCATCTATTCGATGGCAAGGTCGTAGCGGAGGGTGAACTCAACAAGCTGTTGGCGGAGGTAGAGGCATGATGATGCTGGAAGACCTGAGACTGGCGCTGCGGCAGATTTGCGGTGCGATAGGAATACAGGGAAATGCGGCAACCGTGGTTTCGCTGGTTGTTCTGGGAGTGGCGCTGAATCTCATCGCGTTGCGTGCGGTGCAGTACGTAGGGATTGGAGGGCACAGCCGTCAAGACCGGACGGCGCTGCAGAGTGCGGCCGAGACCGAGTTGAAGGTGATGCGGACCGTGGCGGTGTCAGCGCTGAAGAAGATTAGTAACGGCGGGCGGAGATGGTGTCTGGCGCAGCAATGGATGATGGGCAAGCAGACGAACGGCACGGAGTACATGGAGGATGCCTGTGACACGGCGGCTCCTGCCGATGGCGAAAACTGCGACGTGATGGTTGTGAGCAGGTCCAGTAGGAAGATGGCCATGGCATTCGTGTGCTGAACCCTTAGGTAAGGGCTGATGCGGTGCGCCAATCTTCGTGAGTGCTCCTGCGAATCAAAGTGCCGACCCCAGCATTGTGCTGGTTGGCCCGTTCTACAACTTGAGAAGAAACAGGGGACAGGCAATGAATTCGATCGTGCAGGATCTACGGTACGCGCTGCGGCAGTTGCAGAAGACGCCGACGTTTGCGCTGACGGCGATCGTAACGCTCGCACTGGGAATAGGCGCAAATACCGCGATCTTTACGGTGTTCCACCAGGTGATGCTGCGTGTGCTTCCGGTGGAGAAGCCGGGTGAGTTGGTTCGGCTGACCTATACGGGCACCTACAAGGGAAAGTTGAGCGTCTTTGGCGGGGAAATCCATGATTATTTTTCCTATCCGATGTATCGCGAGCTGAGTGAGAGGAATTCTGTGTTCAGCGGGCTGCTGGCAAACAGCGAGGCCCAGGTTGGAGCAGTATGGAAGAACCAGCCGGAGCTGGTGAATGCGGAGCTGGTCAGCGGGAACTATTTTGATGTGCTGGGTGTGGGCGCAGCGGCCGGCAGAACTTTGCTCGAGAGTGATGACCGAGTGAAGGAGGGTAGCCCGGTTGTCGTGCTGAGCTACGACTACTGGAAGACGAAGTTTGGGTCTTCGAGCGACGTGGTGAATCAGACGCTACTGATCAATGGGCATCCGTTTGTGATTGTAGGGGTGGCGGCGCAGGGCTTTGGCAGTGCGATCAACGGATATAAGCCGAGGGTTTTTCTGCCGATGACGATGCAATCGCAGGTAACGCCAGGGTTGGATGATATTGCCGATGCGCGATCGACGTGGCTGAACATCGTTGGACGGCTAAAGCCAGGGATGAATGCCACAGCCGCTCAAGCGGCGCTGACGACGTTGTGGAAGAGCCTGCGGGCCGAGGAACTGGCTAAGATGACCGCCGGATCGGCTTCGTTTCGCGAGGGATTTGTGGCGAAGTCAAGCATTGTTTTAGTCGATGACGCAAAGGGCTTTTCTCCCTTACGCGACGATCTGCAGACGCCGCTGATGATCCTGATGGGCATGGTTCTGTTGCTGGCCGCGATGACCTGCGTGAATCTGACCGGCCTGCTGCTGGTGCGGGCGGCCGCGCGTAGCCGGGAGTTTTCTGTTCGCTATGCGCTGGGTGCGGCGCGTGGACGCGTTCTTCGGCAGGTACTGATTGAAGGGCTGCTGCTGGGAACCTTGGGGGGCGGTTTGGGTCTGGTGCTTGCACCGGTGGCGGCATCATTGCTGGTAAAGCAGATTACGGGAAGCAGCGGCGAGGCGCCCATTTCGGCAGCTCCTGGCGGCGCGGTGTTATGGTTCAACGTCGTGCTCTCCGTTGGGATCAGCCTCCTGTTCAGTCTCGCGCCGGCCTGGCAGATGATGAAGCCTCGCATGGGTGATGCACTGCGACAGCAGTCAGGAAGCACGCTGGGTGGAGCACAGCGGTTTCGCAGGGCGGCGATCGCGATGCAGATTGGATTGAGCGTCCTGCTTCTGAGCGGGGCGGGATTGTTTCTTCGTACGCTGCACAACCTGAAGACGCAGCAGATGGGCATCGCGACGGACCACCTTCTCGGGTTTGCGATCGATCCGACGCTGGCGGGCTATGCTCCGAAGGACTCTCTGGCGGTTCAGAATCGCGTGCGGAGTGCTCTTGCGGGATTGCCCGGTGTGCGAGTTGTGGGCGGGACGACCGATCCGGTGTTGTCGGGGAATCAGTCCATTAGCGGAATGCGTGTGGAGGGGTATCCGACGCCTGCGGACGAGACGGAGAGTGTGGAGTCACCGTCGATCACGCCTAACTATTTCAAGGTGATGGGGATTTCTCTGATTGCGGGGCGTGATCTGACAGAGGCGGATGGACCAGCGGCGCAAAAGGTCGCGGTGGTGAATCAGAGCTTTGCGCTGAAGTACTTCGGTTCGCCGCAGAAGGCGCTGGGTCACACTGTCAGGAAACATTCCAAGATAGATCTGCAAATTGTGGGAGTGGCAGCCGATTGCAAACATCGCGGCGTGCGAGCTGGCGTGATTCCGATGGTGTATTCCGCAGTTGCGCAGGATACAGAAGCGACGGGCCTGCAGTTTTATATGCGGACGACGCAGAGTCCTGAGCTGGCCGAGAATACGGTTCGGGCAGGGTTGCAGAGGCTTGATTCGAAGCTTGTGATCGATTCGATGATGACCATGGACGAGCAGATCAACAACAATGTTTCGAATGAGCGGATGATCGCGCTGCTGGCAACGAACTTTGCGTTAATCGCGTTACTCATGACGGGTGTGGGGCTGTATGGAGTGCTCGCGTACGCGACGGTGCAGCGGACCAAGGAGATCGGGATCCGCATGGCCCTGGGGGCACAACGGTTCGCGGTGGTGAGGCTGGTGCTGACCGATATGGCAAAGGTAGCGCTGGCTGGAACAGTCGTGGCGATTCCAATGGCGGTCATGCTGGCGCGATGGATGCGCAGTCAGCTATTCGGCGTGCAGCCATTCGACGCGCTAACGATGACGGGTTGCATTGCCCTAACCGCTGCGATGGTACTTCTGGCTGCGGCGCTGCCAGCACGGCGTGCAGCCTCGGTGGAACCAACGAAGGCGCTGCGGACAGATTGAGGAGAGCGCGATGAACAGGCTAATGCAGGATGTCCAATATGCGCTTCGGCAGTTGCGGAAGGCGCCGGGGTTTACACTGACGACGGTTTTGACGCTGGCTCTGGGTATAGGGGCGAACGCGGCAATATTTACGTTGGTTCACGCGGTGCTGCTGCGTAACTTGCCGGTGGTCGATCCGAAGACGCTTGTGCGGGTAGGCGACACTGACGACTGTTGCGTGAACGGTGGGACGCCGGACGAGAACAAGTATTCGTTATTCGCTTATGACCTGTACAAGCATCTTCGCGACAACACGCCGGAGTTCGAGCAGCTCGCCGCGATGCAGGCAGGGTTCGGCTATGGGTCGGTAACGGCGCGAAGCAGTAAGCCGGATGCGCTACCAAAGGCGCTACGTGGAGAGTTGGTCTCGGGCAATTACTTCCAGACCTTTGGCTTGCGGCCTTATGCGGGACGATTGCTGGCGGCAACGGATGATGTTGAAGGCGCTCCAATGGCGGCGGTGATGAGCTATCAAACGTGGCAGCGGGATTATGCGCTGGATCCTGGCGTGGTCGGAAGCACGTTTGTACTGAATACGAATCCGGTGACGATCATCGGCATTACGCCGCCTGGATTTTATGGCGACCGTATGACGGATACTCCGCCAGACTTTTTTGTTCCGCTGGTGATGGAACCGGTGATGGGGCCCACCAGCATCCTGCATAAGCATGAGGCTAACTGGGTTTATGTCCTTGGGCGAGTGAAACCGGGGACGTCGCTGGCTCCGCTGCAGGCGAAGATGAGCGGGTCCCTGAGAGCCTGGTTGGCACAGCTTCCGCTTTATCAGAGGGAAGATCAGAAGAAGAACCTGGGGCAGTCGCATGTCGTGCTCACACCCGGCGGAGTCGGTATTGCCAACATGCAGCAGGAGTATGGCAAGGGGCTGAAGTTCTTGATGTGGATATCAGCACTGGTCCTGCTGATTGCCTGCGCGAACATAGCAAACCTGGTACTGGTACGAGGCCTCGCTCGGCGTGCTGAGACCTCGATTCGCATGGCGTTAGGCGCGCAGAGAAAGAGATTGATTCGGCAGATGCTCACCGAGAGTGTGGTGTTGTCGTGCAT
>JAOAPF010000047.1 GCA_025462755.1 Edaphobacter sp. | reverse complement strand
GCGCACCGGCGGCCAGCGCGACGAGAACTGGCCAGACTGGTACGCCGAGTACATGGTGCGCGAGCAGTCCGGCAAAGAGCTGCCGCAATAAACAGCTACCGGATTTATTTTTGAGTGATTCCCGTTTTGGGAATGGTGAAAGGTATCCCGTCCCCAAGTCACACGCCTTTGCCTTTTTGTTGTCATCATTCGCCGAAGGCGGACGATCTGCTGTTGTGAGGCCCCCGGAGATTTCGGGGTTATTTGCCTAGATTCCCGAGTCTTGTTTGATTTAGGAATCGCGCCTTCAGGGTAGAGAATTTTGATGTCCTCCGAAAAGAGCAAATGTCCAAACATCTCGGAACTATCTGGAATCTAGATCCCCACACTGCAAAGAAGCACGAATTGCTTCGCAGATATTTCGTAGCTTGGCTTCCCATAATGGCTAAGTGGAATGGCCGCATTGTCTACATTGATGGATTCGCTGGCCCCGGTAGATATAGCAAAGGTGAAGATGGCTCACCTGTTGTAGTGCTGAAAGCCGCACGCGACCATTCATATGCAATCAAGTCTGAGCTAGTTTGCCTATTTGTAGAAGACGACTTGGAAAGGTGCGAGCATCTCAAATCGGTCTTGGGCGAGATGTCAGAGACTATTCCAGATCGCATCAAGTGGCAGGTCTTTAAGGGCAAGTTCGATGAGCACCTTACGAAAACGTTCGCACTCATCGAAGCTCAAAAGAAGAACATCGCTCCTACGCTCGTCTTCATCGATCCCTTCGGCTTCTCTCATACTCCTTTTGCAACAATCAGCAAAATTCTGAAGAATAGCCGCTGCGAAGTCCTAATAAACTTTATGTATGAGGAAGTGAATCGATTTTTGTCCCTTGAGAAACTTTCAAATGATTACGATGTGCTTTTCGGAACGACGGAATGGCGCGTGTTGCTAGACATCTCTGAAGCTGACCAAAGAAAACAAGCAATTCACGACATTTACCTCAAACAATTGAGAACAGCGGCGAGGTACGTGCATTCTTTCGAAATGCTGAATAAAGGGAACAGCACTGACTACTTTCTATTCTTCGCGACAAACAATCTCAAAGGGCTCGAGAAAATGAAGGAAGCGATGTGGAAGGTCGACGATACCGGATCGTTCCAATTTTCGGATTATCATGACGCTCGACGTCTTATGTCTTTGTTTAGCGACCATCCCAACTTGGCTCCACTCAGGGAAATGATCGTTAGCAAATTCAGCGGGACACGAATTTCAATAAACGATCTAAACGATTGGGTGATCGCAGAAACCCCATTTTTACCCAAACATTTAAAGCGCCCTGTGCTTGCGCCGATGGAAGAGGACGGTGAATTATCGGTGATTGGCGCAAAACCCAATCGGCGAAGGGGTACTTTTTCAGATGGCACGATTCTCAAGTTTGCTTGACGGAATTTGAATGGAATAAAGCGGGCTATAAACAGGCATTTCGTCGTAAGTGCGTCCCTCTAACATGCGGCCTGTTTTAGATTTCTGCCTTCCGCCCCACTGTTTAAAGAAGAATGGAACTTTAGATTTGGCGCATTGAGTCTTCACACCAGTAACCCATTCTTCGTTCATCGGTCGTGCCCCGTGTCCACTCTCCCCACCGACGATCACCCAGTGAATTCCTTTTAGATTCAGTTTTCCCAAATCCTCAAGGAGAGGCTCTACTGAAAGAAATCGTACTTTTGCCTTCGCAGCTTGTAGTTGCGCGATTCTTGGCAACCCGTGTTTGCGGTTTTCGACACTAACGCCCCACCAAATATGTGGGGCCATCGCTGCGAAACTGAGCCGGGAATTAAGCAGGTTTGCGAGACGAGCGGATCGTTTGGTGAGTACCTGGAAAGTGTGCCAAGGGGCCTGAATCATAATCTCAGCCACTTTGACGATAAATTCATCTGGAACTTCTGGATGAAACAAATCGCTCATTGAGTTTACGAAAATCCGTTTAGGAGTTTTCCAGCGAAGTGGTTCACCTAATTTCTCTGGAACTAGCCGGAGATCGAAGCCTTGCCCATACGGATGATTGGGCACGCCCCTAAAACGTTCAGCAAAAACCTCTGCGTAACAGTGCTTGCATCCCGGACTAATCTTTGTGCAGCCCCGGACCGGGTTCCAAGTAGCATCCGTCCATTCAATTGAAGACTTCTCCGCCATTGTCTTCGCCTTTCCTTCGCCAATTAAGTGTAGCTCCGAATTCGATTAGAGTACAGTTTGCGGCGTACCTACGGTAAATCGACATTACGGACTTGGCTTGGTTAACTCGATCAAAAACGCCCAGTGATTTCTTCAACTTGCCGAGTACGCCATCTTCGCGACGGTCTCATTGTCGCTAAGGTGGACAATTTTTCGCGGCAGCGAAAATCCCGATGCTCAAACCACCTACGACGCCGAGCTTCAGTGCTCACCCACTGAGGCAGCCGTACCGTCCGACCACTTGCCCACCGGAACCAGAAATATGGTCATTCCCTCCGTGCCCGGAAATGCTATGACCGGCGAGCCCGGCAAGCCTGCGCCCCAGGCTGCAGGGTCCGTTAGTGGAGTGAAGAACATCAGGTGGGGACGCCAGTGCCCATCACTGTCGCTTAAGTACCCCTGCTTCGACAGCATGTAGCACATCGCGCCTGGTTCGGGCGACGGCAATTCCTTCTTGTCCAAAGCGACTTTGATATCCGCGAACATCTGGGCTTTGGATCGTGTCGCCAATATCAGCTCGGTTTTCTTGATCGTGCGTGGAAGGTAGGATCGAACGGAAGCCGGGTTGAGACAGATCGGACCCCGCAGCTTGGGATTCCAAAAGTTGGGATCGTCGGTTCCGGCCATCCAGGATCGCTCCACCATGCACACGAAACCGTTCCTGCCTTTGGCTGCGGTCTCGTAACCATGGCGTCCGAGGACCATGATCTCGGCATCTCCTGAGATGGATTCGGGAGCAGCGCTCCGGGCCAGGACTATCTCGGCAGCTCGCTCCATCAGATACTGGTCAAGCGGTGCCATGTTCGGATACGGTGCTTTGGTGTCCTGCGCCTGTGCGTGCCACGCCGCGGCCACCACGATAACCAGCGCGAAACTTCTTAATGCAATGGCCCTCAGAGCTTTCCGTTTCATGGATCCCCCCTGAGATAGTGGATTCTTCTTCTGATGAAAGCTGGATTGCGGGGCCCGACATCACATCCCGGCCGGCGTCGTCGAAGCAGGCTCGTTCAAGTACTGTGCAAGCCACGCCGTCCACCGCCGCCACACATCTCTCGAGCGCAGCGGGTCCGACGGGCTATGCCCCGGCACCGGAAACGCCACAAACTTCACCGTCACGCCATTGTCCTTCAGCGCATGGAACAGCTTGTACGCCTGCGTCGTTGTCACTCGCCAATCCCCCACGTCGCTCATAATCAGCGTCGGCGCCTTCACCCGCCACGCATAGGTAATCGGCGACTGTACCGCATACGACTTCAAATTATCCCCCACAAACGGAGATGGCCCATAATGCTCCACGCGCTCCACATTGTTGTCGCTTAGCGAATACTGGTCCACCAGGTCGGTCACCGGCGCACCGGCCACCGCTGCCTTCCACAGCGCCGGATAGTTGCCGATCATCCACGAGGTCATCTGCCCGCCGTAACTCCAACCGCTCACCGCAAGGCGCTTCTCATCCACAATGCCGCGCTCCTGGACGGCCTTGACGCCCGCCATGATGTCGCGCCCCGGACCTGCACTGGAATCGTTCACGATCGCAATCTCAAACGCATTGCCTGCGTTGTTGCTCCCGCGATAGTTCGGCTCCAGCACCAGCCATCCCTGCGCCGCCAGGATCTGCGACGCCGGGGAAAACGTCTCAAGCGACGTGGCGGTCGGCCCGCCGTGGATATACAGCACCAGAGGATACTTCCTGCCCGCGGCGTAATCCGGTGGATACGTCAACACTCCGTCCACATCCAGCTTGTCGCTCTTCCACGTCACGGTCTCCTGCTTGCCCAGCGTCACTCCGTCGGTCACCGTCTGAAGATGCGTCATCTGCACCGGCGCGTCTCCTACATGCGCGATGTAAAAGAGCTCAGCCGGGTGCGTCGCATCCGTCGCCGTCAACGCGATCGCACCGTCCTTGCCCACATTCACCGCCGGTGAAGGAGACAAACTGCCCATCGCGACACGCTTCGCCGGGCCATCCAGGGGCTGCACCCAATATGCCACCCTGGTCCCGTCGTTTGCGGAGAGCAGCAGCGCCTTTCCATCGGGCATCCATGCCACGCCGGCAATTCCCCGGTCCAGCGCAAAGGCCACATCTCGCCCCGCGCCTCCAGCCACCGGCGCAACGTAGACCGTCTCCTCGTTGCCTCGTTTTCCATCGCGCGAGGAGGCATACGCCACCTGCGTACGATCCGGCGACAGAATCGGATTGCCCTCCGGCACTGCGCTCTTCGTCAAGGGATGCGTCGCTCCTGTTGCCGCATCCACAAGCTGCAGCCGTGCCGTATCCGAGTCGCCAGTGATCGGCGACTCCGCCCGCACAAACACAATCGACCGCCCATCCGCCGTGTACGCAATCGGCGATGGGGGCCCGCTGGGCGCCATGTGCACCGGCAGCGACCAGCTCCCCGACGTGAGCCGCTTCGCCTGCCCGCCCACCGTCACCGTCCAAAGATGCACCGGCCTTGCCGCGGCGCGCTCCAGATAGCTGTTGTTCCCCACCTCGAAGGCATCCTCGAACTTCGCCTCGTCCTTACGCTCCGGCTCCTCGTCCGCTGCGGCATACGCGAGCCCCTGCCCGTCCGGCCGCCACGCAATCACGGTCACCGGCGTCTTCGAGTGCGTCAGTTGCACCGACTCGCCGCCGTTCACCGGCATCACGAAGATCTGGGGTTTCTTGTCGGCGTCCTGCGCGAGGTACGCGATACGGTCTCCGGTCGGCGACCACCGCACCGACGCCGCGCCGGCCCGGTCATGTGTCATCACCCGAAGCTGTTTGGTTGCAACATCGACGAAGTCGATCTCCGAATCCCAGCGATCTTCCTTCAGGTTCGCCCGGCCAACCACAATCGAGATGGTCTTGCCATCCGGCGAAATCTGCTGATCGCCGACGCGCACGATCTTCGTGAGGTCATCGGCTGAAAACCGGCGGCTCTGCGAAAAGCCGCTCGCAGCGAAGGAGAATAGAGCAAAGAGGGCCACCACTGTCCGCAAGACGAAGCTCCTTGAACACAAAATGAGGATGATCCTTACTGTACTTCATCTCTCCGGATGGAGGGCTCACGGAGGTCAGGGGTGTGATTTGAGCTGATTTTTTCTTTGGTGGGGTTTTTCGTGTTTTTGCTGGGGGTTTTTGAAAAAACGGGCGGCAAACTGTGGTTTTTTGGTGGTGAATTTGTGGTGGAATCGTGGTGATTTGTGGTGAAGTGGCTGGCACTTTTACCGTCTCAAAATTTTCCATGGATTCTGGATTTATTTTTGAGTGATTCCCGTTTTGGGAATCGTCAACGTATCTCGGCCCGATGCTCGTTCATCGCAGTCTCATCGCGCTGAGGGGACAGCAAGCGCTCAACCAGCCACAATGCCGTTGCCGTTGCTTGTTCTTCCTCCGCACCCCCAAAGACTTGTCATTTCGACCGAAGCTGCTCACGCTTTTGTGCGCAGCGCAGTGGAGAAATCCGCTTCCTCTACCCATCCCGTCCCCCAGCCACAACACCTTCGCCTGTTAGTTCTCATCCTTCGCCTTAGTTGCCGTTGTCTTTCGCCTTTGCCTTTGCCTTTGGTTGTCATCCACCCACCCTTCTTCCTCGGCTACCAGTTCCACCCCGAATTCAAGTCCAAGCCGCTCGAGCCCCACCCCATCTTTCGCGACTTCATCGCCACCAGCTGCCAGAACCACCTAAGAATCACCGCCACCGCCGAACCAGAATCACAATTCAAACGCAATCTTTGGAATCTCGTGCGACGAGTGAAACGGCCTCCGACCGTAACCTTTTGGGGTCCTGCAACATCCACAACCAACACGTGTTAGCATTTCGCGAGTAAACTAATTAGTAGTTGACGGGCGGCGTCGACTGGGAGTGGTCATGGCAGATCGAAAGCAATTCTTGAATGTGGCGTCGGCTGATGCTGATCTTGTGCGTCTGTTAAATGAGACACGCGATGTGCAGGTGACAGACGAACAACTACGCGAACAACGCATCAGTTTTGCATTCGGGAACGCCCCGCATTCGCTGGAGATCACGCGTGACAGTGTCGTGCGCGCATCGGAGAGCATGCGCCTGCGCGCGTAAGGCATGTCTGTTCGCAAAGCTGACGATCTCGTCCTATTTGAAAGTGTGCAGGAGAAGAATCAGCTGCGTCAGTATGACCTGCTGCTGAACTGTGTCGAGATCGGTCTTGCCAAGGGCATCGAGTCATTCGATAAATACATGCTTTGGTCGCTGAACGCAGCCGCGGTAGCAAACATTGCGCAGTTTGGAGGGCGGTTTCGTGCGGAGCCCATTTACGTGGGTAACCATGTTCCACCGCACTACCGTGAGGTTCCTGAATCGATGGACCGATTCTTCTCTATGATTCACGAGAATTGGACCGTCATCGACCATCCAACATACCTCCCGGCATACGCTCTGTGGCGAATGAATTGGATTCATCCTTTTGTCGAGGGCAACGGCAGAACAGCTCGTGCGGCGTGCTACTACCTGCTGTGTATGCGACAGGGTCGCTTGTTGCCGGGTCGTAAGATTGTGCCCGAGCGCATCCGCGACAACCGGCAGCCGTATTACGAAGCTCTTCGCGCCGCCGACACTGCCTGGGAGAACGGGCACTTTGATGTTGGGCAGTTGGCGGCATATCTAAGTGATTTGCTTAAGGCGCAACTGACGGATGCGTCGTAGCTGGGACTAGGCCGGGATGAGCGGTTACATCCGCCTCTCGCAAGAGACCGCAAGGGGGATCAACTCTTCGTTTCGGATTCTTCTGCTAAGAGTTTAATCGTGCCGATAAACATTTCTTGTCTGGCCTCCCGCCGTGAAACGTCCGTGGTTTGCTTCGCCGACAGTTCCTTATAGTCCTTGATAGCCTTGGTGAGTTTTCTATTTCTAGAGGACGCAGATCCGTCAAGGAGCTTTCCAAACCTTTGGCCATTTCGCCATGCTCTCACGCCTCTGCAAACGCACCTTACCTTTCTTATCAAAATTTATTTTTTCGCGTTTTCAGCCCAAAAACGCATGTCAAAGCCCCCCAAACCAAGTAACTCTTTACAATCCAGCAATATCCGCGTGGCATGTTGGTTGCCCTTCAGCAGCTATACTTAATAGAAGACTAAAAACCACCACTCAATCGGTTTTCGCAATAAAAATTTGCTATAACTGTTTTGTTGTGAAATTTGGCCGTAAATCATTTGTTATGATATTTTTGCAGACATTGGCAATTGCGCAAACCATTGATTGAGAGGCTTGCGCCCGGGGCAATGGGGGTACCTCTTCCAGACGGAAACTAAGGAGAGCATCGAACCAGCATGACGACCCAATACAGCTCCTACCGCTCGGGCCGCGGCTCCTCCTCCTCCGGCACGCTTCTCGTGGTCCTGTTCTCGCTCGTACTCGGAGCCGTTGCCCTGGCCGTATTCATCCGCCACGCCACCAATGGAGCCCTCGCCCGCCTCTCTGCCGCCATCACCGGCCGCACCACTACCTTCGACACCTCCGTACCCGCCATCGTCCAGAAGATCCAGCGCCTCAACCGCCTGGAAACCGTTGTTTATTCGATCGATACGGTCGTCGAAGGCTCCAAATCGAGCGTCGTGCTGCCCGATCTCCTCGCCGGCGACCGCATCCTCCTCGTGGTCCACGGGCAGTCGATAGCCGGCATCGACCTCGCCCAACTGAAGCCCGAAGACGTCCGCATCACCGACAAGAACGGCGGCCAGTCCATCCACGTTACGCTGCCCCCGTCCCAACTCTTCCTCACCACCCTGGACAACCAGCACACCCGCGTGTACGTCCGCTCCACCGGCCTCCTCATCCCCGCCGACCCAAATCTGGAGACCGACACCCGCGCCAAAGCCGAGCAGCAGCTTCAGGCCTCCGCCCTCGCCGACGGTATCCTGGATACGGCAAGCAAAAACGCCCGCGCCACCATCACGACCCTTCTCTACGGCCTGGGCTTCCACGAAGTAATCGTCACTTAGCCCCACTATCACCAGGCTCGAGCGCTCTTCGCGTCAGGGAGTCAGCGTCACTTAAATTGCAACTTTTCCTCTTGTTTGGCGTCCAAAGCGGATGACACAAAAGCGGCATCTAATCAATTCAACCGTTTCACCGAACTCCAACGCGCCTGAGCTATCATCCAGAATATGAGGTTCCGCCCCACATCCCGCGACGGCGACACCGAGACTAAGGATGTCTCCGCCTCCGGAGTTCTCCCCTTCCCTCGCCGCGAAGAGGACGAACCCGAAGAAACCACTCTCATCAAAACCGTAGGCTGGATTTCCGCCGGCCTCGGAGCAGTAGCTCTCGGCCTCTTCATCGGACGCGAACTCCGTCAGCGCTACCAGTTTAACCGCCGTACCCCCTACGATTTCTACGCCCATTCCGGTGACGAGCAGGACGTAGACTTCGGCCTTGGCATCTAAACCAAAGGCTCTTTCCGGCACGCCCCAGATGGCGCTCTGGAATTTAGAGAGCCGCGATTTGGAGAAAAGCCGCGATGAATTTTCGTTCCAAAGCTATTGAAAGTGTCGTCGCAACGCCCCTTGGCCGCGCCGCCTTCAAGGTCGTGCAACCCATGATCCACCAGGCCCGGCGTATTGCCCATCCAGATGTGCCTATCCGCCACGCCATCTACAAAGCCGACTGTTGCGGAAAAAAGATCGCCGTCCAGCACCGCCGCGACAATGACTCCGATCTCATGGCCATCGATCAATGTTTCACCCAGGCCCAATACGACATGCCGGTCGGCGCCCACGGTGTCCTGATCGAGAACATCTATGAGGAGATCGTCGCCTCCGGACGTCAACCGTTGATTGTCGACTGCGGTGCGAACATTGGCTGCAGCGTACTCTGGTTCAACGCTCGCTACCCGAAGGCGCACATCGTCGCCGTCGAACCCGCTCCCGACAATTTCGAGCTCCTGCGCGCCAACTGCGCCGGACTTGATGTCGACCTGCGGCAGATGGGCGTGGCCGCCGCTGACGGCCGCTCTCATCTGACCGATACCGGGGGCGGCGGCATGGCGTACCGCACCGAAGTCAACGGCAACGGTCCGGAGATCGCAATGCTCTCTCTCAGGAGCCTGCTGGCCTCGAAGCCCGCCGATCATTACGCGCGCTTCATACTAAAAATTGATATCGAGGGGGCGGAAAAAAATCTCTTCAACGACAACTCCGCAATGCTGAACGAGTTCCCTCTGATCATCCTCGAACCACACGACTGGCTCCTGCCCGGTCAACTCTCCTCCCGCGAATTCTTTCGTTTTCATGTGAACGCGGGAAGAGAGTTTTGCATGAAGCAGGAGAACGTCGCCTCCGTCGCGATGCACAGCAGCCTTCTGGGAATGACCAAGGGCCTCAAGAACTAGTCTGTCCCTCCGGTCGTGGCAAGCGGAGGTCTGATCCACGCGTCGCCCTTACGCTTCTTGTCGTCATTTACGATAATCACGATGACTACACCTGTTTTTCTCTTTCCCGGCCAGGGCTCGCAAGCCGTAGGCATGGGACGCGACCTCTACGACAAGTTCCGCGCCGCCAAAGCCGTATTCGACGAGGCGGACGAAGCTCTGGGCTTCCCTCTCTCTAAGCTCATCTTCGAAGGTCCTGAAGACCAGCTAAAGTTCACCGAGCACACGCAACCAGCGATCCTCACCGTGTCAGTCGCCGCCGCCCGCGTTCTCGCCGAACGCGGGATTCAGCCGATTCTCGCCGCTGGGCACTCGCTGGGCGAGTACTCCGCACACGTCGTTGCCAACAGCGTCACCTTTGCCGATGCCGTCCGCATCGTGCGCGCACGCGGCCGGTACATGCAGCAGGCGGTGCCGCCGGGGGACGGCGCTATGGCTGCCATCCTCGGGCTTTCGGCGCCGCTCATCGGCGAGATTTGCTCCCAGGTCTCCGACGAGCTGACTCCGCTTCCTACTTCTCCTGAAGCGAGGGACTTCTCCGCCAAAACGGCCGTCGTCTCGCCGGCGAATCTCAACTCGCCCGACCAGACGGTTATTTCCGGGGCCGCGGCCGCTGTCCGGCTCGCCGCTGACCGCTGTAAGGAGGCCGGAGCGAAGCGCACCGTCATGCTTCAGGTCAGTGCTCCCTTCCACTGCGAGCTCATGCAGCCTGCCCAGGATGAGCTGGCCAAGGACCTGGAATCTATCGTCTTCAATGATCCTACCGCCGCCATCGCGGCTAATGTCGATGCCCGCCTCATCACCCGGGGTCCGGACTCCCGCGACTGTCTTATCCGCCAGGTGACTGGCGCAGTCCGCTGGGTCGAATGCATTCAGCTCCTCATCGCGCAGGGTGCCACCCATTTCATTGAGGTCGGACCGGGGAAGGTTCTCTCCGGGCTTATGCGCCAGATCGATCGCAATCAGAAGACTCTCAACGTCGAGGATTCCGCCTCTCTCGACAAGACCCTCGCCGCTCTGGCCGAATAAACTCTAACAATAGAAGCAAGGAGCTATCACATGAACGTCGGCGACAAAGTAGAAAATTTTACGCTGCAAAATCAGGACGGCAAGGCCGTCTCCCTCACCGACTTCAAAGGCAAGCCAGTCGTCCTCTTTTTTTACCCTCGCGCCGATACCCCCGGCTGCACCATTGAATCCTGCGGCTTCCGCGATGCTTTCGAGAAGTTCCAGAAAGCGGGCATCGTCGTCCTTGGTATCTCCCGCGACACCGTTAAGGACCAAAAAAAATTCAAAGATAAATATGATCTCCCCT
>JAOAPF010000017.1 GCA_025462755.1 Edaphobacter sp. | reverse complement strand
ACGGATCTCACCCCTTCGCCAACAGCTGCGACCGTTCCGGACGCCTCCTGTCCAGGAATGAATGGGACCGGATTGGCGTAATGGCCTTCCCGAACATAGAGGTCGATGAAGTTCACGCCGCTGGCCGCTACCCGAATCAACACCTCGCCAGGACCAGGAACAGGCGTTGGAACGTCACGAACCCTCATCACTTCAGGGCAGCCGGTTTGTGTAATCTGAATGGCTTTCATCTGAGATACAGTCCTTTTTGAATAACTATGGAGAGGGATGATCTTGGGGCTCCTAATCCTTCCGAATGCGCAAACCGTCCAGTACAGCGGAAAATATTTCTCGCACGCAGGCGTCGGAGAGGGGCCCTGATCCGATCATGAGCCGGTAGTAAAGCCATCCATAGAGCGCATCGAGCGCCTGGTCCAGATTGACGTCAGGGCGAAGTTCCTTATTCCGTATGGCAGTTCGAATAACCTCTTTCGCAGCCTCTCGTCGGGGATTGATCCAACGAGTGCGAAAGGCCTCAGCCAATTCCGCATCGAACTGAGCTTCGCCAAGGAGCGCCTTGATCATCGAGCCGAAGGGTCCTCTTAATGCCTTGGCCAAAGCCAGCATCTGGAGGCGAATGCTTTCTACATAACTCAGATTCCTGGGAAATTCGATTCCCGGTCCGATTTTGAGGAGGAAAGCCTCCATGACCATGGCGGCCTTGTTGGGCCAGCGGCGGTAAATGGATGTCTTCGCTACACCCGTTTTGGCAGAGATGGATTCAACGGTTACTGCGCGAAAACCGTGCTCCTGAAGGTCCTCGAAGACGGTGTTGATGATCACAGCTTCAATTTCTTCAGGACGAAGGCGTTTCACAGACCTTCTATCCTTCTCGATACGTTTCGACATCCCCACTCCTGGGACCCCGCAAATCGCAGGGACCAATCACTCGTAACTAGATGCTACGATACGGTGCGTAGCTTCAAAAAAAAGTTGGTGATGTGTTAGGGATGGGAAAATTGAATCGGACCTTCGTCTGCAATATGCAGATAGAAGATGTATAGCCCGATTAGAACTTCTGATACCTGGCTTCGGCAGTCAGAAGCCTACATTATGATTACGTCCAGACCGAGGATCGAATTCTATGCCCAGTCCGAACCACATCGTCTTCTTCGACACCACCCTGCGCGACGGCGAGCAGTCCCCCGGTTGCACCATGCACCACGAGGAAAAACTCCGCCTAGCCCACCAGATCGCGGCCCTTGGCGTCGACGTCCTCGAGGCCGGATTCGCCATTGCCTCCGACGGCGACTTAGCGGCCATCCAAGCGGTGGCCCGCGAGGTCCGCGGCCCCCGCATCGCCTCGCTCGCCCGCTGCAAACGCGAAGACATCGAGGCCGCCGCCCGCGCCGTCGAGGCCGCCCCCTCCAACCGCATCCACCTCGTCCTCGCCTCCTCCGACCTCCATCTCGAGTACAAGCTCCGCATTACGCGCGACCAGGCCCTCGACCAGGCAGCCGAGTCGGTCCGCCTCGCCCGCTCTTTCACCGAAGACATCGAGTTCTCCACCGAGGACGGTACCCGCTCCGACCCCGAGTTCCTTCTCAAGATGATCACCGTCGCCGTCCAAGCCGGGGCCACCACCATCAACATCCCCGACACCGTCGGCTTCACCACTCCCGCGGAGTACGCCGCAATCTTCCGTCTGATCAAAGCCCGCGTCCCGGGAATCGACAACATAATCCTCTCCGCCCACTGCCACAACGACCTCGGCATGGCCGTAGCCAACACCCTGGCCGGCATCGAAGGCGGCGCCCGCCAGGTCGAGTGCACCATCAATGGCATCGGCGAACGCGCCGGCAACGCCGCCCTTGAAGAGATCGCCGCCGCCCTCATGGTTCGCCGTGACAAGTTCTCCTACACCAACAATATCGTCCTAAGCCAGCTCTACCCCACCAGTCAGATGCTCGCCGACTGTATCGCCTTTGGCTGCTCGCCCAACAAGGCCGTCGTCGGAGCCAACGCCTTCGCTCACGAGTCTGGCATCCACCAGCGCGGCATGATGGCCGATCCCCTCGCTTACCAGATCATGACTCCCGAATCCGTTGGCGCGGGCCACACCAAGTTCGTCCTCGGCAAACACTCCGACCGTCGCGCCCTAGCCGACCATCTCGAGAAACTCGGCCACCCACTCGACCGCAACCAGCTCGACGAAGTCTATGCCCACTTCATCGGACTCGCCGACGGCAAGAAATCCATCTACGACCAGGACCTGCTCGGCCTCCTGCAACCCGGCAAATCAATCCACAAGACAGCTCGCACCCAATTCAGAGAGCGGCAGTAGTCAATGGCGCGGTTCCACCCAGGTGACGGGCTATACGAAAGTGATCCGTGTGGACTTAAAACCGGCTATCCGGATAGATGATCGCCACGTTGCTGTCTAGCTGCCAAGTGAACGAGATGGCATGTTCTGGGCCGCCCGTGAACACCGCTTCGGCTGATTTCTTGAACCGGAACGCTTCGTAGCGATGGGCTTGTAGGATGATCTATATGTGCTCGAAACAGTTACATATTCGGTGCAATAGCAGTACACTCATCAGCTTTTCCCTGTTGCGCTAAATTGCTCTAAAGTACGGTTGCTCAACCACTTAGGGCTATGCTTAATTACGCTAGCATTTCTTTTATTGTCATAGACTTACAGAGATACTAGGAAACTCAAAATCCGCCGAGGGCAACCTCGTGGGGGTTCGACCCCCCTCCCGGCACCATCGTAGATACCAATATCTTCTGTGGAATCAGAAGCTTGCCACGCTCATTAGTGCGCCGTGTTTTGGGTGTTTTCGGGTCGGCCCTGCACTGAGGTACGAGTTCAGGTACAGCACGCATCTACTATCGTTTCGATATCTTGGCTCCACTTGCGGCGGACTTTATTTCTGCTGATTCTCCTTATTTACGCCAGATTACGGAATGCGCAGCGGACTTGGTAATCGGTTCGCTTGAAGGACGTTTCCCGCGACGTATGAACCACCGTTTGCATTCGACGTAGATCGAGATGTTCTACGCGGCCTGA
>JAOAPF010000537.1 GCA_025462755.1 Edaphobacter sp. | reverse complement strand
TTCATTCCGGCCTCGAAGATCAGGCAGCCCATCTCGCTCGCCAGATGATTGCCACCTTCGAATCGGCCAACGTAGACACCATCGTTATCAATGCTGCAGGATGCGGCTCGACGATGAAGGAGTACGGTCATATCCTCCGCGATGATCCCGTCTGGGCAACTCGCGCGGCAGCCTTCAGCGCGAAGTGCAAGGACATCTCCGAGATCCTTTGCGACCTGCCCGCGCAGGCTCCGCGCCATCCGTTGCCCATGCGTGTTGCGTATCACGACGCCTGCCACCTTCGTCATGCTCAAGCCATCTACGAGCAGCCTCGCCGGCTCCTCTCCACGATTCCCGGCCTGGAGGTCGTCGAGGTCGAAGAGGCCAACCTCTGCTGCGGTTCCGCCGGCGTCTACAACCTTCTGAACCCGGAGCCCGCCAGTCAGCTTGGCGATCGCAAAGTAGAAAAGCTGCTTGCCACGAAGGCGGAAGCGGTTGTCTCCGCCAATCCCGGTTGCCTCCTGCAACTGATGAGTGGTCTGCGCCGGCGGGGCCTCGAGACGATGCCAACCTTTCACATGGTGGAGCTACTCGATGCCTCCATCCGCAACACGGCGCCTGAAGCTCTTCGAAAGAGACCGGACATTGTCTGAAACCCGCAGAAGTCCTGAGTCGCACAGCAGGAAATCACTTGGCGAAAATGGGACCGACTTGTCTGGGGCAGGATTGGTTTTCCGCTGCCCGAGCTTCCCTGCAAAGTAGAACCGAATCCGCTGGCCAGCTGTAGATTGACGGATCCCAGCGCATAGACAAGATCAGCATCGCGGATGGCCGTGCCCAGATTGTCCTGGTCGACCCAAATGCGCACACGTCCGAGGAGCGAGAGAATCTGCCGATTCGCTGGAACAATATCTGAGTCACTTGCTATGAAGAAAAATATTTTGAGTAATTGGAAAATTTTCGGAAGTCGAAAACTGTGTCTCCAGCGACCACGAAAACACCACGAATTGACCACGAAAAAACCACAAAAAACCCCCGTCAAAACGCCCACTTTTCTGAAAACCCCCTGCAAAAACGCCACTGCAGCGGTGCAAAAGAAAAATTCGAAAAGAAGGAGAAAAATGGTGGAGGCGGTGGGAGTCGTTCGGGGCTCCCGCAAACCTAACAGCCGAGGTCATCTACGCCTGACGGGATCCGATCCGCGCGACCCGATTCAGATTGAGGCAAATACTCTGTCTCACCCAGACGATATGAAGGCCGCGATAGCTTGCGTTGAACTCTGCCATGAAATCGGTAATTCTGCTCCGCTTCGGCCGTTCGTCAAGCGCGAAGTGATGCCAGGCAACTTGAAGGGTGCCGAACTCGAAAACTTGATCCGGGATGCCGCGAGCAGTTATTGGCACGCGACATGTAGCTGCGAGATGGGGCGAGATTCTATGTCCGTGGTGGACGGAAACCTCCGAGTGTATGGGATACAAATCTGCGTCTCGCGGCTCCGGCTTCTTTGAGTACATGCCCCAGAGATCACTCGACGTCGATCTTTTACAGCGCACCATCCTCGGCGCATTAAAGGAGGTTGATAGTGTCGACGTCGTCGTGATGTCCAAAAGCACCGTCGACGAAGCCGAGATCAACGTTATCGAACAACTCCTCGAAAGTTTGGGCGTCATCGTGCCGATCGCCGATGTTCTTCAAAGCTCTTCAACGACTGGGACATTCCCCGGCAACTGGGCGCACATAGGAGTAAACCCTGGCCTCGAAAAAGGTGGTTTAACGCGAGGAGCAGGCTCGGAGAGCTGGTTCCACTCCGGCAGAATAAGCATCGCCGTTGGTCACTGGATGAAAGTCAGATCCACCAATATCACTTCGGCGGGGCATTACAACCACGGATTCGCTGGTGGGAACGAAGCGAGATTCCACCCAGGCAAAATTCAGTTCGTGGAACTCGGGGACGAGATCACACTCGTCTCTCTGGTTTGCGAGGACCTCGCGCAGATAGACGCAGATAGGCGACGTTGCGAGATTATCCGGTCTGTGGGACCCAACGTGGTAATCACACCCGTCATGGACGGACCTCAACTCCCCTCGTGATGGTCGGCACGCTATGCGAGCGTTCTGACGGACGACCCCGGGTGCTCTGTTCTCACCCTCAGTTCCCCGGGCATGCTCAATCGCTCTCGCCCTTCTGGACGGTCGGCTATGCCGATAGTCGCCATGTGGAAGGATCCCGTCAGAGGCGTTCGCGAGATCCCTCTGGAGTCGGGCGCGGAGAGTATCCTTCTCACGGTTTGCAGCGACCGCGCGACGAGGCGCACTTGACATCGCCGTTTACCAGGTGCGCGCAGCCAATGCGACAGCGCCCATTCAGCCCAAGGCCGACAGAGCTGATTACGCCGCGCTCGAAGACTACGATCTCACCGTCCTTACCGGATGGGCAGAAGCAATTGCAGAAGCCTTGGCTTACGCACCCCATCGCATAGAGCGCGTCGAGTAATGCGATCAACGCTGGAACAGTTGCATATTCGCCGTTTGGCTAGAACCTTCGGGCTTTGCCGGCGCCGCCAGAGTGCTCGAAACCAGTAAGCAAAGAGTCGTGAAGCCAGGGAGGAATAAGTCATGAAGCCAAGCACACTTGGTTTGGAAGGAAAGATTGTAGTAATAACCGAGGCATGGGTAAAGCCGCGGCAACTACCTTTACTCGTGAGGGAGCAACGTTGGTCTTAGCTGTAAGACGAGCGAAAGAAGGCGAGGTCGTTGCTGCGGGTCTCAGAGAGGAAGGCGCCGAAGCGACGTTTATGCAAGCGGATGTGAAGACGGAGGAAGACATCAGGAATCTCCTCGATGTTGCCGTAAAGAAATACGGTCGAATCGACGTTGTGTTCAATAATGCCGTCAGTTAACGCCATTCCCCGAGCTGACGAACGAGAACTACGATGACATCATCGACACCAATGTCAAAGGTGTCTTCTGGTCGATGAAGCACGAGATCGAAATCATGCTTAAGCAAGGGCATGGGGTCATCGTAAACAACGCGTCCATGGGGGTCCTTCATCGGGTTCAAGATCGGCGCAGCCTACATCGCCAAGCACGCCGTCATGGACCTGACGAAGACGGCCTCGCTCGAATACTTCCGGAAAGGCATCCGCGTCAATGCCGAAAATCCGGGGATCATCGATAACCCATTTCAGGACCGTGTTTGGGGGAGTGAACAAGCAAAACAGGACTTTGCGAAGCTCGCTTTGTCCGAGGCAAGGAACAAAACGGCTTCTACTACCTCGTCGCAGTTCCGATGCGCTCGGGGTATGCTCGTGCGATTGGGCCGAATCGCGTTCTAGCGGTGCTCGACGTTGGAGGCTTGGGTGCGTACGCTGTGCAATACGCGAAACTACTGAGGCGGTGTCACAGTTGTTGCTTTTGCCAGGAACGAGGAGAAACTGGCTGTCGCCAAGGACTATGGTGCGGATCACGTCATCAGCACGAAAGATAAGTTGATTGACGATGTTCGCGAGGAACTAAGCAAAGCGCGGGCCAAAGCGATATCGATGCCCTCATCGACTGCGCCGGTGCGGAGCCGATGATCCAGATGGGTTTCAGCCTCTTCTCCACAGGAGCACACTACGCTTCGGTCGGACTTGTGGGCGACAAGATCAGTCTGCCCCTCTTTCCGTTCATTCACCGTGAGTACACGTATCATGGCTCGTTCTGGGGCAACTACAACGACCTAACCGAAGTCATTTCGTTGTCCAAACAAGGCAAGATTCGGCATACGGTGAAGACCATTCGCTAAGATATCTCTCGCCGCAGAGCCGGTTCCCCCCCAGCTTCCCACTGTCGCGACTTATTTTTCGCTCCTCTTTTCAATGAAGCGACGTTCTGACAACCTCCGTGCCTGCTACCCACCTCGTTTCGGGGCGTAAAAACCCGGTGGAATGCATGCCGATTCCGAAGTCATGCCACAACACATAAAACCTAACCATCTGCCCAAAATGGCGACGCATACTCTGGGATTAGGACAGATAGCGCTGAAACTTTACGCCGAATAATGGTTCTGGCGCACATTTGGTGAAGCGGTGGAGTGCCCTTGCGTCGCGTTCGGAGCACCGGCTGATCAGGCCTGATGGAGAACACGGAGGCGTAACAGATCGAAGCTGGCACGTCCGTACATCTGCCGTTTGATCAGCTTGAGCCGGTGCACATGCCCTTCGGCCGGGCCGTTGCTCCAGGGCAGAGTCAGTGCCGCTTCCACGGCATGCCGATCGCGCAAGAGGTTGGATGCGAAGCTGCGGAGGGCGGTATGTTTGGCACGTTCAAGCCATTGAGGCCACGCGGCTAGATCGCGGCTGCGAACGAGACGGAAGAACTCCCTGCCAAGGTGTGCGAGGGCGGCGATCTCAGGAGAGGCGCGATAGAGTTCCTCAAGGTAAGCCTTTGCCGAGGGCGGTTCCTTCAGGATCAGCCAGGTCGTATGCTGAGGCGAAGTGCGAATACTGAGTTTGGCGGATGGAAAAATCGGAGCTCTCTTCGTGTGGCCACGGTGTTGATGAAGCCAGTTTCCACACGCTGCTGAGTTGGCCGCGATATCCCTGCTGCCTGAGTTCTCGCCAGAGCTGACTTACGTTGTGGCATCCCTGATGAAGGCGTTGGTCCAGATACCTGACGTAGGCATCAACCGAGTGGGGGTACGAACGCGGTGTGCGTTCAGGAAAGACGCCGGCACGTGTCCATCGCTGCACGGTGCGCAGACTGAGGTCGAGTTGTCGAGCGATATCGGATTGGCTCGTTCCGCCGTCGGCCAGAGCTTTCATCTCCTCATATAGGCTGTACCGCCTCTGCCTATTCTGCTGCTTGGCGGATAAGGTTGAGCTGGGCAGGGGCGGTGGAGCCGAAGCGATGAATCCCTGTATGCTTCCTTGGGCAGCTTGCTTCAACACGCGATGGTGCGGTTCGAGAGCAGTTCTCAAAGCCTCGCTCATGTTGCGCGTAAGGTGCCAACGATCGGCGATCTGGACGGCTTGCGGAGCGGCTCTGCGTGTGGCCTCGGCATAAGCACTGACCCGGCCACAACTGACGATCTCTGTTCCGGGGTGATCTTGCAGCCATGCGGCCACGGTTGCTGCCTCCCGATCAGGTAATAGGTCGACGACCTTGCCTGCTTCCAGATCGCACAGAATGGTCCCGTACCGATGAGCCTTCCTCCATGCCAGTCATCGATCCCGAGCACGCGCGGAGCTGTAACGGCGGTCGGCTGCATCCGATGCCGCAGCGAGCGCAGAAGAGTCGATCTGCACGCCAGAAGTCCGAGCCGGTGTGCCAGTCGCGCTGCGGCATGGCCACCCAAGGCAAGCGTCAGCCAGTGGAAAGCTTCGCTCGATCGGCAGCTGCGCCGTGCATAGCGCGCCACTGTGCCAGGTAGCGGCTCGGTGAAGATCTTCCGCCGGCAACTGTCGCCAACGCAGAAGAACTTCCGGGCCTGGAGCAGGATCACCACCGGCAGACCTTCCCATGGAAGGTCGGCCAACTTCCGTTGATA
>JAOAPF010000486.1 GCA_025462755.1 Edaphobacter sp. | reverse complement strand
CCTCTGGCTCCACTTCGCCGGCCCTGATATCACCGGCATCACTGTCCTCACCCGCTCCCCTCGCGACATGAGCGTCATCCAGATAGCCTGCGAGCTACGTCCCCTCGACCTCATCCACCTGAGCGGCCACTTCGGCATCCCGAAGGTCGACCCCAACGCCGTCATGGTCCCCGCCCCCAACGGCAGATAACCCGTCGACCAGCATCTGCTACGCTACACGTCGTTTCCGAGATGGAAGATCGGCTCGGCGCCGGTCGCCCGCGCCAGCAGTGCATGTTCCTCATGCTGTTCGAGAGGCCTGTAGTTCTGCGCCACGTCCATCGCCAGGCGAAAATATCTCTCCTCCCCGGGAGGCAGCGCCGCTGTGACCGGATGCCCCAGCGTCCAGCGCAACCCCAGCGACGCCTCGTCAGGGAAAGCCGCCGGCTGATACCAGCACTTCGGCTCCGGATGGTTCTTCTTCTGGTCGGCAGGCCATACCGTCTTGGCCATCGCCTTCAGGGCCAGGATGCCCATACCCTTTTCCTGCGCGCGTTTCAAAATCTGCGGTCCAAAGTTCGCCTGCGAGAAGAGCACAAAATTTACCGGGAAAAGCACAGTGTCGAAGTTGTAGCGGTCCATCGCCGCCAAAGCGGTCTCCGCCGAGTGCACCGAGAAGCCGATGTAGCGAATCTTGCCCTCCTTTTTCGCAGCCTCCATCGTCTCCATGGCGCCGCCAGGGCCCATAACTTCGTCCAGCTCGGTCATCTTTGTCAGTGCGTGGAACTGGTACAGATCGACGTGATCCGTCTTCAGCAGCCGCAGCGACTCTTCCAGTTGCTTCCGAGACGCATCCTTCGTGCGCCCCTCGGTCTTACAGGCGAGGAAGCAGTTCTTGCGATAAGGCGCGAGCGCCGGGCCCAGACGTTCCTGCGCGTCGCCATAACTGGGCGCGACGTCAAAGTAGTTCACGCCACGGTCGACGGCCTCGGCCACAATGTTGTTCGAGTGGCCCGCATCCTCATTCATCACTACTATGCCGCCGAAGCCAACCATCGAGAGATGCTCTCCCGTCTTGCCCAGCGGCCGGCGCGCAATCGAAGTGGTGGGTGTAGCGGCGGCCGAAAACCTGGCACTGGCGGCCGCAGCAGCGGTAAGTGCGCTCTGCTTCAAAAAGTCACGACGTTCCATGGTGGACCTCGTCAAGGAAGAATTAAGGTCGAGCCGGCGTGCTGGAAATATTTTCCCACAAATACCCCGGGAGTGGGAGGCAGCAACATCACCCATACTGCTCCACCTGCCGCAGCAGCTCCAGCTTTCGTTGCGGCGGCAGAAAACTCGCCTCCACCGAATTCGCCGCCAGCTCCCTCATCTGCTCCAGCGAAAACTCAAACCGCTCCTGCACCAGCACATACTCCTCCAGAAGATTGCTGCCAAACATCGGCGGGTCGTCCGAGTTGATCGTCACCATCAACCCCGACTCGAAGTACATCTTCACCGGATGTTCGTCGAAGCTCTTGCAGCACCCCGTCCGGATATTGCTCGTCACATTCAACTCCAGCGGAATCTGCTTCTCGGCCAGCACGTCCAGCAGCTCCCCGTCGTTCCGCGCCGACAAAGCATGCCCCACCCGCTCCGCCCCGATGTTGATCGCCGCCCAGATACTCTCCGGTCCGGTCGTCTCGCCCGCATGCGCCGTCAGCCGCAACCCCGCTGCCCTGGCTTCCGCGTACGATTCGCGAAAAAGATCCGCACTCCCCCGCGCCTCATCGCCGCCAATCCCGATCCCCACAATGCTCGGATGCTGCGCCCGCAGCTCGGCCGCCTTGCGAAACACCTTCGCCGCCTCCTCCGCGCCAAAGTGCCGCACCGCATCGATCAGCCAATACACCGTAGTCCCGAAATCCTTCTCTCCCCGCACACGCCCACGCTCGATCGCCTCGACGTAAGGCTCAACCTCAACCTGCTTCCAGTAATAGATAATCCCGAACGAGATATACACCTCGGCATGCACCACACCCTGTGCCGCCAGGTCGCGAATCATGTTGTAGGTAATCAATTCATAGTCGTCCGGACCCTTCAGCCGCGCTGAAACCGCCTTGAACGAGTCCATAAAACCTAAAAAATTCTCATAAACATAAAGCTTCTTCGCCGCTTCCGGAGTCAGCGGCTCCGCATCATGCCGTCGACTCAACTCCAGCAAAGTCTCCGGCTGAATCGTACCTTCAAGATGCAGATGCAGTTCGACCTTAGGCAGCTTGCGCAGCCAATCAACTACATCGATCTCAGCGTCTTGTTTCGTTTGCTTTCGGGCCATCCATCTATCCTAGGCTTTCCTAGGTTTTGGGAACGTAGAACTCACTACGTTTGCGGCTATAGACGAAATAAACCACCAATCCGATGATCAGCCATACGAAGAACCGCACCCATGTGATCGCCGGAAGGCCAGCCATCAACAGAATACAGAAGAGCACGGACAGAATGGGAACGAGCGGTCCAAACGGCACTCGGAACCCGCGATGCCGCTCCGGCTCCCTGTATCTCAGGACAATGACCCCGATCGAAACCAGCACAAACGCGAACAGCGTGCCGATGTTCGACATCTCCGCGAACGTTCCTACATCAAACAACCCCGCCGGAACCGCTACGAGCACGCCTGCAACCCAGGTCGCGAACGCCGGCGTCCGAAACCGCGGATGCACCCTGCTGAAGACATCCGGCAGCAACCGGTCCCGTGACATCGCGAACCAGACTCGCGCCTGACCCAACTGAAACACCAGGATCGACGAAATCATGCCCACCAGCGCACCAATCAGCACCGCCAGCTGCACCCAATGCAGTCTGTGTCCATCTGGCGTCAAGGCCACCCGCTTCAGCGCATTCACCACCGGAGCCGCATCGCCCGCCACCGTCCGCCACGGCACCATACCCGTCAGCACCACGGCAACACCGATGTACAGAATTGTGCAGATCAGCAGCGTCGCCAGAATCCCGATCGGCACATCGCGCCTGGGTCGCCTGCACTCCTCGCTTGCCGTCGAGACCGAATCGAATCCGATATAGGTAAAGAAAATGATTGACCCGCCGGCCAGCACACCCGACCATCCGTTCGGCGAGAAAGGGTGGTAGTTCGCGGGATGAATAAAGCTCAGCCCGAAGAAGACGAACAGCAGGATCGCCGCAATCTTCACCAGCACCATGACGTTGTTCGTCCGCGCCGACTCCCGAATGCCACGCACCAGGACCACCGTCAGCAGCA
>JAOAPF010000484.1 GCA_025462755.1 Edaphobacter sp. | reverse complement strand
TTCAATGGCCCTATTTGCTATTTTGTAACTGGCGTAGTTACCTGTTGCCCCGGTTTGGCTCGATTTGTAACTATTTTGGTTGCGTAATTCGCTTGCAGCCGCAACCGCCAATGCGATATTCCGTTGCTGATGTTGGCCGATCAGGGGAGAGTCGATTTCGAGGGGCTCCCCGTCCAGCGTAACGATGTAGTGGTTGGAAGGCAGCGGCTGTGCCCCACCCCACTGTGTTTCGATGAGATTGACCGCATCTGAGGCCGGGTACTGCGAAGACCGAGGCGGCAGGTGGGGAATGAAGCCGGCGGCGCTGACGGCACGGAGGTCGAGTTCAGCAGCAGCTTCGCCGATGGCCTGATTCGCTTCCGGGTGCTGGGGCAGAGTGATGAGGGTGCCGTTGCGGCGAAGGATGCCCGCCTTTTCGCGCGTAATCTCTGCGATGGTGTCGCCAAGGTAGTCCTGGTGGTCGAGCGCGATGTCGGTGATGATCGAAAGCAGGGGATCGACGATGTTAGTCGCGTCCAGGCGGCCGCCCAGGCCTACCTCCAGAACCGCGATGTCGACCGGCATTGCCTCGCTCGTCCCTTTTCCAGCGAAGTAGAGAAAGGCGAGGGCGGTGACAACCTCGAAGAAGCTGGGCGGATGCGGCAGATCGCCGGCCTCGACAAGGTGCCGGGCAGTTTCATCGACTTGAAAGTAGAGCCGGGCGAAGTCTTCATCGGGGATCTCGGCGCCGTCGATCTGGATGCGTTCGTTGACGCGAACCAGATGGGGCGAAGTGTAGAGCCCGGTCCGGTAGCCGGCGGCCGTCAAGATGCTGGCCAGGGTAGCCGCCGTGGAACCCTTGCCGTTCGTCCCGGCAATCAGAATGGAGGGAAAGGTGGTGTGCGGCTCACTGAGCGCCGCCGCCAGCACACGCATATGGGCCAGGTCGAACTTGCGGCGGGGGGCGCTAGAGGGGGTCGGGGCAAGCTCATGGCCCAGCGCGTAGAGATGGTCGACCGCAGCAGCGTAGGACATGCGGCTATTTTAGGCGAATTCAGACGAAATCGCCTGTCTGGGTGCGCTTAGGTTACCCGCAGGGGAGAGGAACCTGGACCACTTAACACTCCGGTTTCGTATGTAACACGAAGGTGGGATATCGAGGGTGGTTCGGGCAGCGGATAGTAAGGAATCAACTGTAGCAACATGCAACATTTTGCAGACTGACCTGCCGGTTCAACCCTGAAGGATCGATCAAGACCCCAGGGAGAAAGGAGATGTTGAATGCAGATCGCATTAGGTATTTCGTTTGGAATGATCGCCGCTGCGCCGTTCGTTGGACGGTGGAGGGCCAATGTGTGGCTGAAGAAGCACATGTCTTCAGAACGATCGGTAAAGAGTATTCCAGAAATCGCATAAAAGGTTTTACCGTGCGTGCAACAAGCACAGGGCCGCTGCCGGGATGGCGCGGCCCTTCTTTTTTGCGCCGCGGCCTTTGGCCTATATTCAGAGCAAAGAAAATGGCGGACAGTTGTATGGCTGCCCGCCGGCTTGAGAAGTCCGGGGATCCGTATTGCGTTACTTCGATGCGGCGAGGTCGACCTCGTGGGCAAACTGCTCGAGGAAGGCCGGTGCGGTCACCTGACCCTGCGCGACCCTGTTCGTGCCGCCAGCGTGGACGATCGTGATGTCCGTGATACCGATGAATCCGAGGACGACGCGGAGGTAGGGGCCTTGGACGTTGTAGGCCTCCATGGGCGAACCTGCGGTGTACTCACTGCCGCTGGCGATGACGATCGTGACCTTCGTCCCCTTAACAAAGCCTTTCAGTCCCTGGGTCCCAAAGCCGAAGGTCTTGTTGAGGCGGACAATGTGGTCAATCCATGCCTTGAGCACAGCAGGCACGTTGAAGTTATACATGGGGGTGGAGATAACGACTTCATCGGCAGCCAGCAGCTCCTCGATAAGCTCGTCGGAGAGCTTGAGAGCGGCCTTGTGGTCACCCGTCTGCTGCTCGGGAGCAGTGAAGGCGCCGGCGATCCAGGGCAGATCGACGTAGGGAATCTTGGTGGTGGCCAGATCTCGGGTGATGATCTTGCCGCCGACATGGTTGGACTGCCACTCAGTTGCGAAGTGGTTGCTGAGTTTGCGCGATATGGAATGCTCGCCGCGCGGGCTCACATCGATCTTCAATAGTGTGGACATTGGTCTCTCCTGTGGGGCCGCGATAAGGAATCGGCACACAAGATAGATGTCCGTCAAAAGCGGATGGATTCACTCGATGTCGAGATTTATGATTTGGTAGTAAATTGCCAGCCGGGCTAGATAGCACCGTCGAGAAGGTCGCTTATGGCGGCGGAGGCGAGAAAAGGCTGGGTCCCGGACCAGTTGGGGATGTGGAAGGTGGAGCCAGGGTGGGCGCTGCGAGCCGTCGAATGCGGGGTGTGATGGGTGCGGAGGGCGTGTTCGATCACGCGGCGGCTCATAGTATCAGCCGCAGGTACGCCGTTTTCGGCATAGATGAGAAAGTCCTGTCCGCAGATAGGACACCGGACCTTGGAGGAGAGCTTTGCTGGCTGGCATACGAGCATAGGCGACCTGCTTTCTTGTTTTTACTTTTTGCAGATACAAACAGTGGCGAAAAATGAGTTCAGCGCTGGGACGGTTCTTTTGGCCGTCGGGATATCATGACCACTTTAGATATGTCACTCGGCGGCCGTGAAGAACCTGCAAGGAGAGTCTTCCGGGAGAACTTCGGCGACCCTGTCCAGCTTGGCAGCCGGAAGAGATCGAAGGGATGTGCGGAAGAGGTTTGGTCTCCGCCCTGTCCCCGCGAATGGTGCTCCTGGAGTTCGCCTAGCACGATGGATCGCATGGTAGCCCGTTCGGAAGGAGAATTCTGCTCCCAATAAAGACGGAAGCCCTGACCGCAGACGCTACAGCCAATGTCCTGCCGAAACTCCGACCTTCTGAGTAGAACCTGCATTTCGCCGTCCTAACCGGGCGCTTAGCCCTTGCCATAGACACTCAAGACACCTGTAGCGTAGATCGGAGGGAAGTTCGCAGCTATAGCACGGACGTGTAACGATGGCCGCAGCCAGTGTGAGACGTGAACTTTGAATGCCGGCCGTTTCAGCAATGGCTGAGAACTCGTCTCGACGCGGTCTGCGGCACCATCTATTCTTAGAACTGTGAACGAACAGACAATCAAGATTCAGCTTCCCGATGGTTCAGTGCGCGAGGTTCCGCGCGGTACGACAGCGAACGATGTAGCGATGAGCATCTCGCCGCGGTTGGCAGCGGCGGTGGTCGTGGCGCGGATTCGCCCTTTCGCTGCGGTTGCACCTGACGGAGCCGGGGCAAGCGACGACACCTCCGAAGCAGCGATGTATAGCGGTGCTGAAGGTGGGGAGCGGTTGGTAGACGTGGCAGCACCGCTGAACGAGGATGTGGCGCTGGAGTTGCTGAAGGAGAATGACGAGGCAGCCCTGAAGGTGGTGCGGCACTCGGCCGCGCACGTAATGGCGACGGCGATTCTGGAGCTGTTTCCAGAGACAAAGCTGGGACACGGGCCGGCCACCGATTCAGGATTCTTCTACGACGTCTATCGCGAGACACCATTCAGCGAGCAGGATCTCGCCGCGATTGAAGCGAAGATGGCAGAGGTGGTTACGCGGGATGAGAAGTTCCTGCGCGAAATAGAGTCGCGCGAGATGGGGCTGAAGGACTACATAGAACACGGCGACTTTATGAAGGTCCACTTCATCGAGAAGTTCACCAAACCCGGTGAGGAGATTTCGCTCTATCGCAACGGAAAGTTTGTCGACTTCTGCCGCGGCCCGCATGTGCCTTCGACGGGGCGAGTCAAGGCGTTCAAGGTGACGTCCGTCGCCGGAGCGTACTGGCTCGGCGATGAGAAGAACCAGCAGCTACAGCGCATCTATGGAACAGCCTTCTTCAACCCGAAGGACATGGAGGCGCACTTCAAGCGCCTGGAAGAGATCAAGGCTCGCGATCACCGCGTCCTGGGCAAGCAGCTCGACCTGTTCTCCATTCAGGAGGTGGCTGGTTCGGGGCTGATCTTCTGGCATCCCAAGGGCGGCCTGATTCGCAAGACCATGGAAGACTGGATGCGTGAGGAATGTATCCGCCGTGGTTACAATATGGTTTTTACCCCGCACATCATGCGCCGGGAACTCTGGAAGACCTCCGGGCACGAAGGGTTTTACTCGCAGAATATGTACCCTCCGATGGAGTTGGATGACGCCGAGTACAGGCTGAAGCCAATGAACTGCCCCGGGCATATTCTGATCTACAAGAGTTCGCCGCGAAGCTATCGCGATCTGCCGTTGCGCTATGCAGAACTCGGCAATGTCTACCGTTATGAGCGCAGCGGCACGATGCATGGGTTGCTCCGCGTGCGCGGCTTTACCCAGGATGACGCGCATATCTTCTGCATGCCTTCGCAGATCGAGGACGAAGTCGCCGCCTGCGTAGATTTCGCCGAGAGCGTGCTGAAGACATTCGGTTTCGCGGAGTTCAAGGTCGAGCTTTCGACGTGGGACCCGAAGGATCGCAAGAGCTATGTGGGATCCGACGAGAACTGGGAGATGGCGGCCGGATCGCTGAAGCGTGTGCTCGAGGCGAAGAAGATTCCCTACAAGGAGATTCCCGGCGAGGCAGCGTTCTACGGCCCGAAGATCGACATCAAGCTGGTGGATGTCTTGGGACGGTTGTGGCAGTTGAGCACGGTGCAATTCGACTTCAACATGAATACGAGATTCGAGCTCGAGTACACCGGGGAGGACGGAGAGAAGCATCGCCCGGTTATGGTGCATCGCGCCCTCTTCGGGAGCGTCGAGAGATTCTTCGGCGTGTTGATCGAGCACTACGCAGGAGCCTTTCCGCTATGGCTCGCTCCTGTACAGGTGGGACTTGTGCCGATTTCGGAGAAGCATCTGGAGTACGCAAACGCTGTCAGGGCAAAGCTCGAAGCCGCAGGCCTGCGGGTCGAGCTCGATGCCCGCAATGAAAAGATGAACGCGAAGATCCGCGAGTTCACGCTGCAAAAGGTTCCGTTCGTCCTCGTAATGGGCGACAAAGAAGCGGCCTCCGAGGCGGTGAGCGTCCGCACCCGCGGCAAAGGCGACGAAGGCAGCGTCGCACTCGCCGACTTCATCCAGCGAGCAAATGGGTTGGTTGAGCAGAAGAGCCCCGGCCTCTAGCGTGCAGACAATCCAGCTCGAGACGCGGATCGCCGCTCCTGCGAGGCGATGCTTTCTTCTCGCGCTGAGCATCGATCTCCACATGGACAGCGCTGCCGGAACGAGTGAGCGCGCAGTGGCCGGCGTAACAACAGGACTGATCGCAGAAGGCGAGTCAGTGACCTGGCGCGGCCGCCATTTTGGCTTGACGCTGCAACACACCAGCAAGATCACACGAAACGAGCCGCCCGCATACTTCCAGGACGTGATGACAGCGGGCGCGTTCAAGAGCTTCGTGCACGATCATCGATTTCAGGAACAAAACGGTGGGACGGTGATGAGTGATGAGCTAAAATTTGCTGCACCGTTCGGAGTTTTGGGTTCGATGGTAGAGCGGCTTGTCCTTCGCGCTTACCTGAGTCGTTTTTTGCTCGAGCGCAATAATTTCGTCAAGCAGGTTGCTGAGTCCGAGAGGTGGCGCGAATATATCTCCGAAAATTGAGTCGCTTAATAATAAAAATTATTCCAATACTCTCAAAGGGCGTGTGACCGGTCCAGGTGTCGGTCTTCTCGATTGAGTCAACAGCCGCAAGACCAGTAAAATTTTCGCAGGAGTCCTCCCCGAATGTTTACGATTAGCGACAGCATTTTTATCAATGCTCCGATCAAGAGATGTTTTCTGCTCTCGACCAACATTGAACTGGCGGGGCAAACGTACGGGATGAAGCCCATTGAGGGCAAACTCAGCGGAATGTTCGTGGCCGAAGACAGGCTGGTCTGGGCGGGATGGAAGTTCGGATTTCCGCAGATGCATGAGAGCTACGTCACACGCTATGAACCGCCGGCGTTTTTTCAGGACACCATGGGCCGCGGCCGCTTCAAGAGATACCAGCACGATCATCATTTCTACGAGATGAACGACCGCACCGTAGTGAACGACAAGATCCGGTTCACCATGCCGCTAGGTTTTCTCGGAAGGCTGGTGGGCCAGTTTGTGCTGGTCCCATATCTCTCCAAACGTCTGCGCCGGCGATTGGCTCTGCTTAAGAGAGTGGCGGAGAACGGCAAGGAATGGCCGAAGTACCTTCCACAACAAGAACAAGCGCGCTGAAAACACCCCGGCAGCTTCCGCTGATTTTCTGCACACCCAACACTTTTTGCTCTCGTCTAAAGAAAGCGGCAAGTCCCCGGCACGAGGCGTGCATCTCATTTGATATCGAGGTGTCAGATGAAGGCTGTCGTTTTGCATGAGTATGGCGGACCCGACAAACTGAAGTACGAGGACGTTCCTGACCCCGTGCCAAGCGAAGGTCAGGTGCTTGTTCGTGTGGCGGCCACCAGCGTCAATCCTATCGATTACAAGATGCGCAGCGGCGCGGCAAAAGACCGTTTCCCGCTGGAGTTCCCTGCGATCCTCGGGCGCGACGTCTCCGGAATTGTCCGCGATCTGGGCCCCGGCGTCAGCGGATTCAAGCTTGGCGACAAGGTCATGGCGCTGGCCTCCAGAACCTATGCTGAGCTCACGGTGGTCGCCGCAAAAGACCTCGCGTTCGTTCCCGAGAAGCTGGACCTCGTGAACGCCGGAGCATTGCCATTAGTAACCCTGACCGGAGAACAACTGATCACCAAGGGCACAAATATCCAGTCCGGCCAGACAGTCTTAGTAACGGGAGCGCTCGGGATGGTAGGGCGATCCGCAGTGTGGACAGCGAAAAAGGCCGGTGCCATGGTCATCGCCGGAGTCAAAAAATCGCAGTTGAAAGATGCTGCGACTCTCGGCGCAGACGAGGTCTTGGCGCTCGATGACGACGCCGCCATTGATAAGCTTGGCTTTATCGACGCTGTAGCCGACACCGTGAATGGCGAGACCGCCCAAAAGCTGCTGGGAAAAGTAAAACAGGGCGGGATCTTCGCCAGCGTCCTGGGTCCCCCGGCCAACGCCAAAATGCATCCAACAATAAAGATCGAGCCCATCCAAACGAAGCCGGATGCGGCAATGTTGCGAATCATGGCCGAAGATGTGGCCGCAGGGCGTTTGGTGATTCCGATTGACCGGATGCTTCCGTTGGCCGATGCAGCCGCGGCCCACGCGGCTGCTGAAAAGGGCGTACGAGGAAAGATTCTGCTCCTTGCGTAGCTCAGAATCACGTCGCATGGAGTAGTCGGAACTACTGACAAACTATGGAAATCATTCGATTGGGAACATGGATTGACGCACCCGTGGAGCGGTGCTTTCTTCTCTCGCTCAGCGTCGATCTGCATGTCGCCTCCGCCCTTTCAATGCGCGACAAGACCCGAACCGGTGCAACCGAGCAGACCATCGGCGAAGGAGACACGCTGACGTACAAAGGGCCGCACTTTGGCGTGCGCTGGCAACACACTACGCTCATCGAAAAGCTGCGGCCCCACAGTTACTACCGCGACGTCATGATCGCCGGCCCCTTCCAGCACTTCGAGCACGACCACTACTTCGCGCCGATGGACGACGGCACGCGCATGCGTGACGAAGTCCGCTTCTTACCCAGCGGAGGCGTTTTCGGACGCCTCAGGACAAGAATGTTTCTGCGGAAACAGTTGAAGGCGTTTTTGACGGAACGCAACGCGATGATCAAACGCCTCGCCGAATCCGAGGATTGGCACAAATATTTGGAAGAACGAATTGAAGCCCCGGCCGCTTCCGCCAGAAAGGAAGACGCGACAAGGCGCCGCGACGGAAACGCGTCGCTGCGCGGCTCGCAACCCGTCGTTTAAACGCGGCGGCCCGCCAGTTAACGGCGCCGGAAACTGCTCCGGATAGCTCTGGTGCGATCTTCTGCGGAAGATGCTGCGGGGGGTGCAGGCTGAAGGCCTTCAGGATAGAGAACCACAAACCGCCCCGGGCCGATGCCGGAAGAGGCCGTAGGAAGGCCGGATTTCGCCAGGGCCATGTGCAGGATGCGGCGCTCGCGAGAGCTCATCGGGGAGAAAGAAAATGGCTCGCCGGTAGCGCGAACCTTTTGAATAGCCATCTCCGCCATAAGGTCGAGTTCGCGATTGCGCGTAGCCTTGAAGCCGTCGGCGTCGAACGAGATGCGGTCATGCTCTTCCGGTTCGAGGCGGAGGATCTTGGCAGCGAGGTGCTCGATCGCGAGCAGAAGCTCACCGTTGCGGGCTACAAGGAGTGGGGTGTCCGGACCGCTGAGCTCGACGCAAATCTCGGGATTGGTACCGGGGGAGGAGGACGGAGAGGCTTGAACCGAGCCAGCGCCGGGCGCACCGGCAGTATCGCTGGAGGAGGCTTGCACTTGGCCGTTGCAGGCAAGGATTTTTGACGTTAGATTCAGACCGCCGGTAGTGCTCAGTACCTTAAGGAAGTCTTCTATCTTCCTTGCTGCCTCGCCCGGGTGGTTCGGGTTGTTCGTCATCGGCACAGGAACGACTCGTGATTATGTTTGATTGCGTGAATAAATCTCGGCCCAAATTTCATATATCAGTAGAATAGACGATCTTTTGCCATTAAAGATTCCACCAGCATGAATTATCGTTTCCCGTTGATTACCGCTTTCCCTGGATCGTAGCGCCGACTCCAGCCTTACGGCGGGCACGTTTTGCGGCAATCTCGCGCATCTCCCGGCCGATGCTGGTGCGGTTCATGATTGATTGCTGGGCAATGCTGATAAGGTTGCCGATAGCCCAGTACAGAGCCAGTCCGGACCCATAGTTCCAGGTGAAGTACCCCGAGATGGCTGGCATCATAAAGGCCATCATCTTCTGCTGTTGTGGGTCAACCCCTGGCGAAGGGGTGTAAAACTGCACCAGGAACTGGCTCACCACCATGATAATGGGCAGGATGTGCCAGGGATCGGGCGATTGGAGATCGGGCAGCCAGAGCCAGTGCGCCTGGCGCAGCTCCACCACCCGGGGCAGCATCGTAAAGAAGGCGTAGAGCAGCGGCAGAGTAATCAGCGTCGGAATACAACCGCCGAACATATTCACTCCATTATCTTTCTGGAGCTTCATAATCTCGGTTTGCATCTCATTGCGCTTGGGATCGGTTACTTTGTACTTCTTGTACTTCTCCTTGATCGCGTCCATTTGGGGCTGGATGCGCTGCATCTTCAGGCCGTTCTGCATGGTCTTGATGCGGAACGGAAGCATCAGGACGTTGATCAGGATGGTGAGGATAACAATGGCCCATCCCCAGTTCGAGGCGATATGGGAGTGGATGAACTGAAGCGAGAGGAAAAGATACTTGCCGATCGCGCCCCAGAAGCCAAACTCCAGCAGAGGCTCCAACGTCACATTCGGGTTCGCCGCATGGACAGTCTTGAGAACGCTGATCGCTTTAGGGCCAACATAGATCCGGGCACTGGTGTGGCCGCTGATATCGCCAACCGCAGTCCCCAGGATGGGAACGTCAATCGCCCCTTTCGAGGGTGAGCCGCTGCCTATGCCGGTACGGCGGATTGTCTTGGCGACATCGAGCTCGTTGTGAAGGGTGGCCGCCGTAGCAGTCGCCGGAGAATCGGGGAGAAAGGCCGCGGCAAAGAACGGGTCGCTGACCGCCACCCAGTCGAAGGGACCGTTGATTGTAGCGCCGCCCGAAACCTTCTTCGGCGCCAGATGCTCGTCCTTTCCATTGACGGAGGTATCGAGCTGCGCCCCGTTATACGCATTGGCATTGTCTTGGTCGCCGAATCCACCCGGCCAGCTGATGAGAGCGCGAAGCGGTGCGCCGTTACGCAGCACTTCAACGTCGGCGTGCAGAACATACGTCTCGTCGAAGGAGAAGGTCTTGCGGACCTGGGTTGCTCCGTCCGAGTAGTTGAACGTGAGAGTGTTCGGAGCCCTCAGTGTGCCGGTCGCCGAAGGAACGTAAAGAGCCTTATTGAGACCCGCAGTAAGAGCGGCATCGTACGTATACAGAGAGAGCGGATAGCCGAACTTCTCGGCGGCCTCGGTATGAACCAGGTTGAGCGGCTTGCCGTCGGCGTCCTTAAATTTTTTCAGGATCCAGCTCGTAACCTGCCCGCCACGGTTCGTGAAGGTGATGCGGTAAAGCTCGTTCTCAACCGTGGTCGTGGACTCGCCCGATGCCTGAACCGCGGGCCCCTTGGCGGCGGTCGAAG
>JAOAPF010000435.1 GCA_025462755.1 Edaphobacter sp. | reverse complement strand
GCCTCAGGTCATGCCAGTGGAAATCCGCGAGTTTTGCTTCTGCCACGACTGCGTCCCACCAGTACCTCGGAGTGAGCAGCGGTTGATCACCATTGGAACTAATAAACACCCGACCCCGCCAGCCGATTTTTCCCATAATAGCTGGAACGCGGACCACGCAGTTTCTGTCGCGTTAGCTTCCGTATGCCATAGTCGGCGGCGATGTTCTCTGCCTCTACGGTCTCGGTACCCGCACGCGCATCCGCCGGAACAGCGCGTACGCTGCGATCACGCTGACCGCCGTCACCGTGAGCCGGATCAGGATGTTCTCGGTATTTGCCTTGATCGCGGTCAGCACGTTGCCCATGAAGCCAGTATTCGGGTTGCAGAACGGCGAATTCGCCAGGACCACTAGTTCCATGCCTTTGGGCAGATAGAAGACGTTGGCCTGCTCGACAAATACTCCATCAGTGACCCCGACTTTTAGACTCCAGAAACCGCCCTTACCATAGATACGGCCAAGCGGCGTATCCTCTTTCAAGTCAAGGCCAAACTGCCGGTCCAGCATCTTTTGCGCGATCACCGGGTCGACGATCAGGCCCCGCCGCCGAAACGCCGCCATCACCGTCAGGAGGTCGTCGGCCGAAAGGTGCCAGGCCGCACACCCGCTCATCGTCGAAAGATCCTGGGAGTTCCACCCCGGCACGTCGAACGCCGGATAGGGATAGGCGAGCGCATTGTCGTCTGTGTGCTGAAAACTGGACGTCACGCCGACTGGAGCAAAGACGTTGTCACTCACATAGCGCGCGTAGTAGCGAATCGTGGTTAGGTCCCAGTACGTGTCCCTAACTCCCGCGAGCACCGGGTTAAACAAGTACGGCGCATCCATCGTGCTGAGCAGAACGCGGCACAGGCCGAAGTTCATGTTGCGATAGCCCGATTTACCCGGCATAGCGCCGAGGGCGATCTGATCCTTCATGAACTGAAAGTCGGACGGGCCAGCGACATCAGGGCCGGGAACCAGCCCGGAGGTATGCGTCAGCAATTGCCGAAAGGTGAGCTGGTTAACCCCTGGACCCCGGACCCAGTACGGCGGCAGCCATGGCCAGATCCGTGCGTCCGGCGAGATGTTGTGGTCCTCCAGCAGCTTCGTCATCGCCATCGCGGTGATCAGCTTACTCACGCTCGCGACGTGCATCGGCACATCCGCCGTCCAGCCAACCGCGCCGTCCACAGGCGTCTTCGACCAGTTCCACTGGTCATCGAAGACCACTCGACCGTAGCGACGCAACTGCATCGAATAACCCGCGAGGCAGAAGCTCAGCAGACCGTGAAGGTCACGCCGCAACTGATCGGTGTTGAGCCGGTAGAACAGCCCTGAGGGCGGTGGGGGATTGCTCGGGTCGTCCGTCCCGTCGGCGGGTCGACGCAGATCGAAGCCAAGCGTCGCGTTCACGACATGCTCAGGCCGCATCACGTGCGCCCGGACCATTTCCTCGGTCACCCCAAGCCGATGAAGAACTTCGGTTGGGTCCAGTTCGGCATGGTCGCGCATGTCCCTGCCCTCGGTTGACACCGATTGCAACGCAACCGCACCCCGGCGTCAGGAGCATTCAAGTCGCAACGGACAGGAAAGTCAACAACATTTCGTCAGCAGTTGACGTGGCGTTCCGGGCGGACCTCCGCATGCACCGGCCGCTACGTCGCTTTGCGCTGAAAGCTCGTCTTCGTGAAGACGGACGAGTCTTTCGTCCGGGCCGATGTTGCGGAAGTGGCCGTGTCGAACGTTGGCTGTTTCCGCTGATCTGGACCGTCTCCAACTCGGAAATAAGCTATCCGGCCAAGAGAAAAACAAAAGACTCTGAACGACTCGGTAGTGGATCAGTTTGAAACCGAGCGGTTCTGATTGTGGTAACGACCGCAGCCAGGGAGGATCTTTCCTACCTCAAGTGAGAATGACTTGTGGGAAAAGCGTGGCACCAACGTCGCGAATGCCGAAGTGCTTTAGAATGTCTAGGCACGTTGATCATTCTGCGCGGTTCGCGTAAGTCGGATACACAACAAAAGCGAGTGCGGAATCTCGATGTCTGCAAACGTGCCGAGTCGCCAATTTCAATGAACGGACCCACTCTCACACCACGAGCGATGACCCTGATCACAGGGGACAGCGAGATGGCCAATCGCATTCGCGCACACAAGTGGTCGGTGACGCCTTTGGGGCCAATCGAAGACTGGTCCGAAACCCTCGTCGCAACTGTAAATCTCATGTTGCATTCACCATTTCCAACGATCCTTTCGTGGGGTCCGGAGATGGTGTTTCTGTACAACGATGCAGGAATCCGGACCTTGATGGGAAAGCACCCCGGCGCGCTCGGCGGCCTCTACCGTGATGTCTTCCATGAGGCGTGGGACCTAGTCAGTGCCGATCTGGAAGCCTGCTTCTACCGCGGCGAGACAGCGGTACGAGACAACATGTTCATCCCGATCTTCCTGAACGGAGTCCTCGAGAACCATTATTGGAGCTATTCGCTCATCCCGGTCTATGAGAACGGCAAGGTCGAAGGCGTTTACGATGCCTACCGCAACACAACCGAGATCGTAATGGGAGCTCGGAGGCTTCGCGAAAGTGAGACGAGGCTGAAGCTGGCGACCGAAGTTGCGAAGCTGGGAGTGTTTGTATGGGACACCATCCAAGATCGTGGAAGTTGGGAAAATGACCGCATGTACGAGATCTTCGGGAGGACACGCGAAGAGGGTCCCGTCAACGGCACGGCATTCATGAGCCAGGTTGCGCATCCCGATTACCGACAAGCGTTTCGACAGGCGATGGAAGCGACGCTGCAAAACGGCGAGCCATTCGAGTTCGAGGGGATGATCTATCTTCCCGATAAGACCCTGCGGTGGATCGAGGTTCGCGGGCAACTTCAACCAGAGACGGATGGTTCAGCCGGACAGATCCTCGGCACGATACGGGATATCACGGAGCTCAAGAGGGGCGAGGAGGCACTGCGGGATAGTTCCAAGCGTTTGGGCGAACTCGCTGCGATCGTCGAATCCTCCGACGATGTGATTTTGAGCAAGGACCTGAATGGCATTATTACGAGCTGGAATACGGCTGCCACGCGCGTTTTCGGTTATTCGGCAGAGGAGATGATTGGCTCGTCGATTCTCAAGCTTATTCCGGAGCACCTCCATTCCGACGAAAAGACCATCATTGAAAAGATTCGCGCCGGAAAGCGGGTCGAACACTTCGAGACTGTGCGTATTACAAAGAGCGGTCAACTGATCGATGTCTCGCTTACGGTGTCTCCGGTAAGGGATGAACTTGGACGAGTCATTGGGGCCTCCAAGATTCTCCGCGATATCTCAGGGCGCAAACGGATCGAACGGTCCTTGTTGCAGGCAGAAAAGATTGCGGCGACAGGCCGCATGGCGGCGACGATCGCACATGAAATTAATAATCCGCTTGAAGCGGTGATGAATCTGCTCTACCTTCTTCGCCCAATGATCACCGACCCTGCCGGCATCAACTACCTCAGCTCCGCCGAGGACGAACTTGGCCGCGTCTCGCACATCGCCAAGCAGACGCTCGGCTACTATCGTGAACACGCCTCGGCGAGCAACGCCTCGCTCACAGAAATCGCTCTACACGCGATCACAATTTACGAGCCACGGTGTAAAGCTGCTGGCATTGAGATCAGGACGGCGCTCGATTCGTCGAGGAAGATTGTATTACGGCGCGGCGAAATGATGCAGGTGATCTCGAACTTGATCGCAAACTCGATCTATGCGATGCCAAAAGGCGGCGTTCTATCCATCGCCGTGAAGGACGCGGAAGGTCCACCGGATGGTATTGTTCTGACCATCAAGGATAATGGTGTAGGGATTGCAGCCGAGCATCTACCGAAGGTGTTCGACGCGTTCTTCACGACACGCGGTACCGTCGGCACCGGCATTGGATTGTTTGTCGCGAAGCAGTTTGTCAATGGCCACGGAGGCCAGATTGAGATCGAAAGCAGGAAGGACGCGGAAAACCATGGCACTACTATTCGCATTTTTCTGCCGATGGCGACTGCGTATGATGAATCCGGCAATTAGGGGCGATTCGGAGCTTTACTAACTTTCAAATCGCTGCCGAACCCGCAGCGGTGCGCCATGTTGTTCAATAGTACGAGTTTTAGCTTCATCACAAGGGTCTCTATGAAGAGACAGATCTGCTCCTACGAAATGGTCGCTGTTCTTTCGAACTCCTATACGTCAAGGATGAGGAGGGCGACATGTACCTGGGCGACGCGCGATGTCTTTGCATCAGGGCGGATAGGCATGTTCTGCACATTGGGGATTTAATGGGCTTTAAATCCGCCAATTATGGGCAACAATTTGCTTTTGCGACTTAAAGGGCTAGATGTCCGTCCCATAAAGTTATATGGAGTTCGTCATGTCCTCGCAAGCGTTGCCAGCACAGGCTAAGCAGCTTTTCCACTACGTTTTTGAGCAAGCGTCACTGGGAATCGCAGTGGAAGATCTCGAAGGGAAGCTCTTGCTTGCCAACCCAGCGCTTTGCTCCATGCTGGGATACCCGGAGGACGAACTGTGCGGCATGAATTGTTCCCAATTTGCTAATCCCGAAGATTCCGAAGACGATTGGGTTCTCTTTCAACAGCTCCGTGCAGGTGTCATCGACAAGTACTCGCTGGAAAAACGCTATGTGAGAAAACATGGGGATCAGTTTTGGGGACGTCTGAATGTGTCTCTGTTGAGAAACGGAGATGGAGAATCCCCGCTCGTCTTCGCCTTTGTGGAGGACATCACGGAGCGCAAGCGGTCGGAAGAGGCACTGCGCGAGAGCGAAGAACGTTTTCGCTTGGCGGCTCAGGCCGCAAAGATGTATGCGTACGAGTGGGATGTTCCAACCGATAAGGTCGTGCGATCCGAGGAATACGTGAATGTCCTCGGTTACAGCTATCAGAAGAAAGAGCTTACTCGTCAGCAAATATTAGACACCATTCATTCAGACGACCGCACACTGTTTGCCGGTTCAGTCGACCAGCTCACTCCACAGAACTCGACTTCACAGATTAGCTATCGCATGCTACACCCCGATGGACCCGTTGTTTGGTTGGAGAAGAGTGCGAGAGGCTTCTTCGACGAGCAAGGAAAGCTGCTGCGAATGATCGGAATGGTAGCGAACATCACCGAGCGAAAGCGAGCAGAACAGGCACAGCGCGAAAGTGAGGACAAACTTCGACTTCTTCTCGACTCAACTGCTGAAGCCATTTATGGGATTGATCTCGAGTACCGATGTACGTTCTGCAACCTCGCCTGTCTCCGCGCTCTGGGATATGAGCGCATTGAGGAAGTGCTCGGGAAGAATATGCATGATCTGATGCATCACACTCGGGCGGATGGAACGTTGTTCCCGGTGGAGGAATGTCGAGTTCACCGGGTAATACGAACCGGGAAGGGAGACCATGCGGAGGAGGAGGTGCTATGGAGGACTAATGGAACAGGTTTCCCCGCCGAATATTGGTCCTACCCTCAACTGAGAGGAGAAGAGGTCGTTGGCGCCGTGGTCGCTTTCGTCGATATCACGGAGCGCAGACTGGCGGAAGCGGCGCTCGCGAGCGTGAGCCGCAGGTTGATTGAGGCGCAGGAGCAGGAACGAAGCCGGATCGCCAGAGAGCTTCATGATGACATCGGTCAGCGTCTCGCGCTGTTGGCCATCAAGCTAGCACAACTCCAGCAAAACCCTCCCAATTCGTCGGAACTCCGTAGCCGAATAGGCGAACTACAGAAGCAGACCTCCGGGATAGCCGCCGATATTCAATCCTTGTCTCACGAGTTGCACTCCTCAAGACTGCAATACCTGGGCATTGCTTCGGCCATTAGAGGCTTCTGCAGAGAATTCGGCGAGCAGCAGAAAGTGGAGGTTGACTGCAAAATCCACGATTTGCCAGTCCCTTTGTCGCCGGACATTTCACTTTGCTTCTTCCGAGTTCTGCAAGAAGCCCTGCATAATTCGTCAAAATACAGTGGGGTGCGGTACTTCGAAGTTGAATTGTGGGGAACGCCGGATGAGATTCATCTCACGGTTAGTGACTCCGGCGCTGGCTTTGACATCAGTGCGGCAAAGGCGAGCCGAGGGCTTGGCCTTATCAGCATGGAGGAGCGTCTCAAACTCCTGAAGGGAACGCTTTCAATCGAATCCCAACTCCAGCGTGGTACCACGATCCACGCTCATGTTCCTTTCACTTCAGGAAAGGATTTCCTCCTGTAGTTCAATTAGTTCAATAAGTTACGCCGATCGGACATTCGCCCTGAAGCCCAGGCCCCTTTTTTCCCTACTTGGGGTGTAGGTTTGGACTGCATGCTACAGAATACAAATGTGCCGGAAAATAGCCGGCGAACAGGGGCCGGGATGCCTGAAGTGGTGACGTGGGGTGTGATCGGCGGAGGCGATTCCGCAAGGCGCTTTGCGGCCGGACTCAGGCATGTGACTGGAGCAAAGCTCACCTCCGTATGGACACGGAGGTGCGAGGTGGCCGAGGCTTTTGCGGCGCACTTCGGCGGAGCGCCCGCTTGCACACTCGAGCAGATGTTGAGCGGTCCTGTCCACGCCGTGTACATTGCCACTCACCCCGACAGTCATCATGCCTACGCCTTGGCCGCCCTCGCAGCCGGGAAGCATGTGCTCTGCGAAAAGCCGTCCATGCTGAATGGAAAACAATTGGAGGAGGTGTTGGTCGCCGCGAGCATACGGCGCCTGCTCTTCATGGAAGCAATGAAGCCTCCATTCTTCCCTCTTTACCGCAGGCTCCGAAAACATCTTGAGCAGGATCCAATCGGACAAGTTGCCTTCGTCCGTGCAGGGTCATCCATCGCCGATATTCCGCTGAACCATTCGATCTACAACCCGGATATGGGTGGCGGCAGCCTCCTCGGCATTGGTCCCTATGAAGCTTTCCTCGCGCTCGACTGGCTCGGCCCTGTAGAACGAGTCCAGACCTTAGGCCAAATAGGCCCGACGGGCATCGACACGTTTGCCACACTGCAAACAAAGCACCTCAACGGCATGGCCCAGCTTTATTGCGGACTTGGGCTCCACGGCGAGGGCGACGCCTTGCTCGCCGGACCGTTAGGAAACGTCGCAATCCCGAGCAAGTGGTGGAACCCTGTCCAAGCGACCATCCGGTATGTCGATGGACGCACTGTGAAACTTGCCGAGCCCTTTGAATCGACAGGGTTCAACTACGAAGTCAGTCACTTCTGCGATCTCCTATGCAGTAGCCGCACTGAAAGCCCAATCATCACACACGACATGTCGCGCCAGATGATGACCATCCTCGATCATGCCCGAGAAGCGATCGGCCTCGTGTACCCACAGGAGCGGTAGGCGAGTCTCTTCTCGTATCGGCGCAGAGCGCACTTGGACTTCCTAAGCGATTTCGACCTTGCATGGAGAGCGAATTCTTCTGGCATGATGGCTTGTGCTGCCGGTCCGAGGGTCAGAAATAGCATCTCTCGTCGACCGAGTTGAAAGGAGCCGAAGGCCGTCGTCCGCGAAGCAGATAGATGTTCTTGTGCTCGAAGGGAATCGCCCATGGATTTCCATGAGGCCGACTATCTCGACCGACCGATACTTCTCCGACACGGCCGCAGGGGCGGCTCGTTACAGATCTCAGTGAACGATGAACAGTTTATGACTCTTTACCGAAAAGCTGCCGAGACTTCGCCTCCATCAGTCATAGCACTGAAAAATAAAAGTTCAGCTTGCCGGCCCGCTCCGGTTTGAAGTGATCGAGACGTTGAGTAGTAGCGAGCACTCTCATCAAAAGGACAAAATTTCGATCACGTAACAGGCATGACAACTTCCATTAAGCGGGTTTATGTATGATAGAAGACATAGTCCGGCGGGATCTTCCTGGTCGGCACTCGGGCCCAGCCGCAGCTCGGCGCTGATTCATTGCACTATCAATCACTCTGTGGATCTACCGTTACTCTGCAAGAGGAAAGTCGATTCTTGAGTGTTCATCTCGTAAATCCCAGCGATAACTCGTTTGGGACTGCCGTAATCACCCCCCGTTGGCTCTTCGTTCTCGCCGCAGCCACACCGTCGTCCGCAGGAGATCCCATCCTCATCGACGAGTCCCTCGAACAAATCGTCCCCGAATCCATCCAGCCTGGCGACATCGTCGGCATTAGCGTCCACACCGGCAACGCCCTCCGCGGCTACGAAGTCGGACGCATCGCCCGCGAACGCGGAGCCTGGGTTGTCTACGGCGGCATCCACGCCACTTTATTTCCCGAAGAAGCCTTCGAGCGCGGCCAGGCCCACGCCGTAGTCAAAGGCGATGGTGACATCGCCTGGGGCAAGGCTGTCACTGACATTCTCGCCGGTGCCCCCAAGCAGAAGATCTACGAAGGCGGACGCATCGGTGGCAGCGAATTCCTCGCCGCTCGCTGGGACCTCATGCCGCCCGACAAATACATGTGGGCCTCCGTTCAGACCATCCGCGGCTGCCCCAAGCATTGCTCCTTCTGCAGCGTCTGGCGAACCGACGGCCAGCAGCCCCGCCAGCGCGCCTTCCAGTCCGTCATCGACGAGATCGTCAACCTCCGCCAGATCGGCTTCCGCTTCATCGCCCTCGCCGACGACAACTTCTACCCCGTCACCCTAACTGACCTCCGCCTCGCGCGCGAACAAAACAACCTCGCCAAGCTCGAAGAGCTAAGCGCCATCCGCGCCGAGCGCTTCCTCCTCATGGCCGAGCTCGCCAAACTCCCCAAAGACATGGTCTTCTTCACCCAGATCACCATGGAGGCCGGCGAAGACGGCGAGTACCTCGACGCCATGCGCAAGGCCAACATCAAAGGCGCATTGGTCGGCGTAGAAGCCGTCACTCCCGAAGGCCTCAAATCCGTCTTCAAGGACTTCAACTACTCCGGCGAAGCCCTGGCCAAACAGCTCCAAACCTTCAAAAAACACGGAGTCCACGTCCTCGGTTCGTTCATCTTCGGCCTGCCAACCGACAAACCCGCCACCTTCGACGCAACAGTAGAAATGGCATTAAAAGCCGGTGTCACCTTCGCCCAGTTCGTCATGATGACGCCCTTCCCCGGCACCGTCGACTTCGGCCGCTGGGAAAAAGAGCAAGCCAAAGCCCCTGAATTTGTGAACACGCCGGTAGGCGACATCCCCATCACCCGCTACTGGCTCATCCCCACCGCAATCCGCCCCAAAATGTTCACCCCGCATCCTTCCATGAGCTCCAGCGAAATCAGTCAGCGCACCCAAAAAGTCTGGGACCGCTTCTACGACTGGCCCTCCATCTGGCAGCGCTCCGCCTGCACCCCAACCCTCCGCGCCCGCGTCGCCTTCATGTTCCTCTCCAAACTCTACCGTCAGATGTACGCCGGCACCGGAATCTCCACCGACAGCGCCCGCCGCAAAAAATCAAAAACCTGGGCTCGCTGGACCGCCCGTCAATGCCGCAAGCTCTTCGCCGCCAAACCTATGCCCGAACTCCGGTCCCCCGCTTGGGAGCTAGCCTTCTCCTCTCCCGACGTCCGTCGCCCCGCGTTTCTGGGCGCGGAAGCAAAGCCTCCTTTTCTCGTCATCAAAAGCAAATAGATGGAGTGCAACTCACCCACCTTGATGGACAACTCGTGATGCTTTCCTGCACTCGTGAGCGATGCCGATGACTGCAGGGAACCCGATAACCGAATCCGAGAGGTTGCGAGGCGAATAATTGTTTCTTTTTAAGCAAAATATTGCACTTGCGCTGATCGCAACATAAATCAACTTGCTCTTTCTAGACCATTAGCGGGAATTGCTTGCCACATCAGATTGGCAGAGCACTTGCTAATAGTCACTGCGAGAGAGTTCCTCGCACGTAAAATAGTTTTGCCGGAGGATCACCCATGCTGAAGCGCCTCATCGTACTCACTGCCTTAGCTGTAAGCAGTGCAGCTGTTGCCCATGCCGATTCCATCAGCGGGTTTTTTAACGCAACCGGAACCGATGCCTTTACGAGCTCAACCGTTACCTTTACGCCCGGCAGTTCGGTGGTCGCAGGAGCAATTGGCGGTACCTTCGCGACCTACTTAACGGATGGAAATCCAATAACCTTCCTTTCTGGAGCCCTCCCCTATGCCCCGGGGAGCAATATTCCTCCCGGCGGGATTCCGATCCAACTGTTCTCGACTACGGAGGCGGGCGAAACCTTCGCTTTTAATATCGCCAGCTATACCGCAGGCTTTGGTGCGATCCCGGGATGCAC
>JAOAPF010000428.1 GCA_025462755.1 Edaphobacter sp. | reverse complement strand
GGCAGCCCGAACATGCTCCTGAACCGCCGAACCGATGTGCGGCTCACCGATCACGCCTCGCCATCACAACCCCGAGCCGTCTTCACCGGAGACACCCTCTTCGTCGGCGACGTAGGCCGCCCCGACCTCACCGCCGACCACACCCCGCAACAGCTAGCCGCCCTGCTCTACCAAAGCCTCCACGAAAAACTCCTCACCCTCCCCGACGACACCGAGATCTTCCCAGCCCACGGAGCCGGCTCTCTCTGCGGCCGTCAGATGGGCGCCGAGCGCTCCTCCACTATCGGCAAGCAGCGCCGCACCAACTACGCCCTCCTCGCCCGCAGCGAAGAAGAGTTCATCCATCTCCTCACCGACAGCCTGCCCCCGCGCCCCGAGTACTTCGGCCGCGACGTCGAGCTCAACCGCACCGGCGCCTCCTCCATCAACCAGCTCCCACCGCCCGTCCCCCTCCACGCACCCGAGGTCCTCCGCCTGCAATCCGAAGGCGCCATCGTCCTCGACACCCGCCCCGCAATGGAGTTCGCCGTAGCCCACGTCCCCGGCTCCCTGCACATCGCCCTCTCCGGCCAGTACGCCTCCTGGGCCGCCCGCATCCTCGGCCTCGACCGCCGCATCATCCTCGTCGGCGAAGACGCCGATCAGCTCCGCGAATCGCAACTCCGTCTAGCCCGTGTGGGCATCGAGCACGTCGACGCCTACCTCGAAGGCGGCATCACCGGCTGGATTCACTCCGGCTACGAACTCGACTACATCCCCCAGGTCTCCGTGCAGGAGCTAGCCGAGCTTCAGGAAAAAGAAAAGGACCACCTGGCCATCCTCGACGTACGCGAGCCCGGCGAAGTCGAAACCGGAGCCTTCGAGAACTCCATCCGCATCCCCCTGGGCCAGCTAGCGGACCGCACCGCTGAACTCGACCCCACCAAGCTCATCGTGGTCCACTGCAAAGGCGGCTATCGCAGCTCCATCGCCACCAGCATCCTGCGCCGCGCCGGCCTCGAGGAAATCGCCGACCTCACCGGAGGCTTCGATGCCTGGAAATCCGCCGACCTCCAGAAAACCCAGGCCACCGCGTAACTCGCAGTTCAGAACCGGTATCCCGGCTTAAGTTCACAGCTATAGACCGTAGTCTTCTCTTTCTCCGCATCCGTCCGGACCGTGCAGTTGGCCCAGCTCAAATTCAGAGCCGGACCCAGCGGGAACACCATGGGAGAAGCGTCGACATCCGCCTCGAGACTCACGCCCTCCTGCGTCGGAGGCAGCGTAAAGTTGAGCGTCCGGCCAAAGATCACCGGGTACAACCGGCGAACATTGGAACTGATGGCCGTGTGATACACCTCAGCCTCCATCAGGAAGGTAGCCGTGTCCGACCAATCCAACGCCGAGACGCTGATGTTGCGTCCGCCATGAATAAATCCACTCGAGTCGATCCGCGTAAACGGACACGGCCCCGCAATGCACGACGCTCTCACATTGCTGAAGGTGTTGTCCGCTCCCGCATCAAGCTCCGCAGACGCAGACGCCGCCTTCCACTTCCCATCCGGCGAACACGGGCCCTTATGGTCACACGGCACATTGCCTGTATTCACCACCTGAAAGGTCCGGACCGCGCTGCCCACGTTCGTTTCCGTCCGGGAATTCAGCGTATATCGCACCCGGATATTCGATACCACCACCTCCGGACGGTTGGTTTGAGCCACCGTCTTCGGAGGGATCGGAACCATTGCCGCGATATACAGCTCGTCCGGAGTTCCCAATGTTTCTGTTTGCACATTCATATCAAGCGGCTCGTAGGCCTGATGCCGGAAGTTAACCACAACCGGCTTATCGGACAACACTCCGTTTTCGAGGACCACCTTGAAATATCCCGAAGCCTCGGACCGCGTCGTGGCGCTCGTCACGCCATCCGATGCCGTGATCGCAACGTCCGCAATCGGCGCCTGCTTCTTCGTGTCAGGATCGCGCTGAATCACTGCTCCTTCAATGGGTATCGATCGCCGCACCTTAATCGACTGCAACCGGTTCTCACGCAAGACCAGCACCATGACCACCACTGCCGCAACTGCGAGGATCGCCCAGACAACTTTTTTTCCCGTCATGCAGCACCGATTAACAATTGGACGCGCAACCTGGAGCACATGCTGCCCGGCAGCCGCTCTTAAGGCGCATCTGTGCATCTATTAATTCAGCAGAGGTTTCGCCAGCATCGGTTTCCCGGGCAAAATTCAAATGGATGACAAGTATGGTTGAAGGTGCAGATCAGATCGAATATTGCACTTCACGACGCCGGCTGCTGCGCCAGATAGCCGGCGTCTCCCTCGCTTTGCCTCTCGCTCCATGGAAGGCTCTTCCCGCCTGGGCACAGGTTCGCGCGCAACCGGCTGACCGGCGGCGTAAAGAAGCAGCGCCTCTTCCTCCTTCCGCGCTTTCGCCGGAGGATGATCAATTTCTCGACGATCTCGAGCGCAGCAGTTTCCTCTTCTTCTGGGAGCAAGCCAATCCGCAGACCGGACTAATAAAAGACCGTTGTAACGTGCATATCAACGACACCGGCGTAGTCGCCAGCATCGCGTCCACCGGCTTCGGCCTCACCGCAATCTGCATCGCCGAAAGGCGCGGCTACATCTCCCACCAGGACGCCCGCCTGCGCGTCATCAATACCCTCGTCTTTCTTTGGAGAAAGCTGCCCACGCATCGCGGATTCTTCTTTCACTTCGCCAACATCAATACCGGCGAACGAATATGGGACTCCGAAGTCTCTTCCGTCGACACCGCAATCCTGCTCTGCGGCATCCTCACCT
>JAOAPF010000420.1 GCA_025462755.1 Edaphobacter sp. | reverse complement strand
GCTCGTCCTGATGCTTTGCACAGCATCGCATCCGCTGCATGCGCAAGCACCCAAGGCTCCGGCGACATCTGCACCCGCCGTTCCGGAGTGGGCGCAGCCAGGATCTCCGACGCACGTCCAGGTACCGCCTCCGTCAGATTTTCATAGGCCGAGCAGGAACACGGATGCGCCGATCGGAGTGTTTCAGGGCCAGTCTGACATTGGCGCCGCCGTGGTGCCAGGCAGTGCAACTTACGACGCCAACACGAAACAGTACACCATCAACTCCGCCGGGTATAACATCTGGTACACGCGTGACGAGTTCCGCTATCTCTGGAAGAAGATGTCGGGGGACGTCTCACTCGCGGCCGACGTCACGTTTCCAGATCCGAAGGGTTACGGCGACCGCAAGGCGGTCCTGGTCATTCGCCAGAGTCTTGATGACGATTCCAGGGAAGCCATGATCGGCCAGCATGGCCTGGGCATGATCCACCTGGCGTGGCGTCCGGACGCCGGTGCATCGATGAAGGATGCGCAATTTCGCTTCGGGGGCACTCTCGCCGGGGTGAAAGCGAAGCGTATCGGAATCGAAAAGCATGGCGATTCTATTGCGATCTTTGTCAGTTTTGATGGCGAGCCAATGCACCAGCTTAGTCCACCAGTCACCCTCCACTTTGACGAACCTTTTTACGTGGGCATCGGCTTCTGCTCGCACGTGCCCGCGACATCGGACACTGCTGTGCTCTCCAACGTCGTTCTCCAGAACTCGGCGGCTAAGGTGCAGTAGACCGGAACAATGTGCGCACAGCGCGCGTGTGACTGTGTGGCGGCTTAGCTAAATCACCGAAGTGATGATTGCCGTCAATAAGTGGAACGGCCCTGCGATTTCTACCCAAAGAGGAGTGTCATAGACATGAAGGTTCTCTCGATTCAATTGCGATTCTGTACGCTCATCCTGATCGCGTTTTTTCTGGCGGCTCCCACTATCAAGGCGCAATCTTCTGCGGTTCACGCAGAAGCAGCACCCTCCGAGCAGCACCTGCGCAGCCGTCTCTTCATCTACGATCTGCACGACGGCTCCTCTCACCTGGTCTTTACTGCGGACTCCATATGGGAGGCACCCAACTGGTCTCCCGACGGGAAGTACCTCATCGCCAACTCTGGCGGGGGCATTTATAAGCTTGTCCTCAAACAGGACCGCACGGCCGAGCCGCAAAAATTAGCTATCCCCGCCAACTTTCAATGCAATAACGATAAGGCCATCTCTCCCGATGGCAGGAAGATCGCTTTCTCAGCCACAGTTCCGCCTCATAAGGGATCGCAGGTGTTCCTCGCCGACGTCGATGGCAGCAACATCAAGCTGGTTGCGTCCGAGTCGCCCAGCTATTTTCACGGTTGGTCGCCGGATAACAAGACGCTTGCCTTTGTGGCTCAGCGCAACGGCGGCGGCCAATATGACATTTACGGCATGCCCGCCGACGGAGGCGCGGAGAAGAAGCTCACCTCCAATATCCACCACGACGATGGCCCGGACTACTCGCCGGACGGCAAGTGGATCTACATCAACTCCGACCGGTCCGGCAAGGAGGCGGTCTGGCGTTTTCCCTCCGATGGCGCAGGTGCCAACGATCAGAAGGCCGAGATGGTTGTGAGCGATGGACTCGAAGACTGGTTCCCCCACATCTCGCCGGACGGCAACAAGATGGTGTACATCGGCTATCCCGCCGGCACGCCAACCCACAACCCGCGCACTGTCCAAATTGAGCTCAAACTCGTCGCCATCAACCACGGCGGGGTTGCGTCGTCCCAGAAGACGCTCGTCAAGGCCATCGGCGGACAAGGAACGATCAACGTCAACTCGTGGGCTCCTGACTCCATGCGCTTCGCCTACGTGGTTTATGAGGTTCTGCCCTAGCTCCGCACGCGGAGGTTGGCGGAGAGCAAATCGCCAATGCACCCACCGAGCATTGTGAAAGACTTCAAGTTTGCGGTACCACTGGATCCGACCAGGAACACCCCGCATCACTGACAGCCGCGGCGCATCGGTCTGGGCACGTTCTCGATGTGCTGATCGATGTGGATCTTGGTATGGGGCGAACAGGCATCAGCAACATTGAATCTGCACTTCATGGTGCTGCGTCCGCGCGTCCATGTCAGGTTCTCAAGCACGCTGATGCTGCCCTCAGGAATAGTAGTGGTGGTGAGCGGGCTAAAGCCGATGTTAGCGACGCTGCTGATGTTGCCGCAGTGAACGGCCGTCCTGCCGTCAGTTCGCTGAATCAGTACCTCAACACCGTTGCCGGAAAGATCGATCCTGCAACAAGCCAGCCGTACACCTACACCTTCCTTACAACCAACAGCGGCAACCCTGTTGTTCGAATCGTTTTTAATTTTCTGAACTTTTTCGCGCAGGATGAGATTCGTTTCAGCCCCAACCTCAGCATCAACGTGGGCGCGCGCTGCGAACTCATCCTGTTCCCCACCTTCGACCCTCTGGCACCCGATGCGCTTTCCCGTAGCGTGCCAAATGACTACAGCGATATCGCGCCGCGCCTCGGTCTAACCTGGTCACCCGAAGGCAGAAGACAGTCGTGCATGCTGCGTATGGCATGTACTACGATGTACCTGGACTTGGCACCTCCTACAGTGCAGCCCAGGTCAATGGACATCGCCTTCTTAGCTACCAGGTTGCAGGTGGTGCGCCCGGTGCTCCGACGTTCCCCAATACACCTGATCTGAGCGGCCAAGCTTTTGGGTAAAACCCAGCATCACGGCTTTCGATCCGAACTTTGCGGGAACATCAAATCGGCCCAATCCCACCTTCGGAGCAATCAATCTTATCCGCAGCGGGACGAGCGCAAACTTCGGCCGCCGCACGGCTCGTGCAGTGGATTGCACTTGCGATTGGAAATGAATCGAGTTTGCGGTAGCAAACGCTTGTCGCGGAAATTACGTCAATACCGCGGCTCAAGTGATCGAACTGCGTCCCCTCAGCTGTCAGACTAAGAGCCGCGATCACTATCGGCAGGCCCTCGATGAGACTCTCACCATCCAGCGTTCACGCGACCTCCGCCCAGCCTGACGAGCAGGTCGAGCAAGGGTCAGCATCCACTCAGATTTCGTTTGATCCGGGGATATTGGACGAATTGTTTGAGCAGTCTCCGGAAGCAGCCGCTCTCCTAAGCACGGACGACCGCATTTTTCGCGTCAACAAGGAATTCACGCGCATGTTCGGTTACGAGCCAGAGGAGGTTCTAGGACGCGAGACTTATGACCTCATCGTTTCTCAGGCGCTTGTTGAGAGCGCCCAGGAGTACACAAATCAACTCAAACATGGCGGGCGATTGGAGGTTGAAACCGTTCGTAGGCGCAAGAATGGCAGTGAGGTTTACGTGTCCCTTCTCGCTCTTCGGGTCACTACGACTTCCGGCGAACAGGTCGTGAATTACGCCATATACCGCGGTATCACAGAGCGGAGACTTGCTGAAGAACGGTTGCGTGAAAGCGAGGCTCGGTTCCAGGCAATGGCCGATACGGCACCAGTGTTGATTTGGATGACCGGAACGGATGGCCTTCGCAACTATTTCAATAAGCCGTGGCTCGAGTTCACCGGCAGAACCACGGAGCAGGAAGTCGGCACAGGATGGATCCAAGGCGTGCATTCCAAGGATGTGAAAGGGTGCTTCGAGAGTTTCCTACGTGCTTTCCATGCCCGAAAGCCTTTCAGAATGAGTATCGCGTCAGACGAGCGGATGGCGAATACCGCTGGATAATTGAAAGTGGCATTCCGAGATACACGGGGGTAGGAGAATTCGCGGGCTACATCGGTTCAAATATTGACATTACTGACCTCAAGCACCCCGAGGAAGAGCGCGAGAGATTGCACCGGCTAGAAGCAGATCTCGCCACATCAACCGCGTGAGCATATTGGGGGAATTGACCGCCTCACTTGCGCATGAGATCAACCAGCCAATCGACGCCGCCTTGATGGACGCCCGAACCTGCGTGCGGTGGCTACGGCGTGATACGCCTGATCTCGCAGAAGCTTGCGAGGCTGCATCAAGAATAATCCACGACGCGACACGCGCTGCTGAGATTATCGACCGGGTGCGCTCGCTTTACAGGCGAGATACATCAGAGCGAGAGCTGCTTGATGTAAACGAAATCATTCGAGTAATGATTGGTCTGCTGCGCGACAAGGCCAATCGATCTTCCATTTCAATCCGCACCGAGCTCGACCCAGAGCTTCCGCTGATCACAGCGGATCGCGTACAGCTGCAGCAGGTCTTAATGAATCTCATGCTCAACGGCATCGAAGCGATGAAAGACGCGAGCGGTGAACTGACGATCACATCGAAGAGGACCGAGGATGGTCCAGTACTGATTTCGGTGCGTGATTCGGGCATGGGCCTCCCCGTCGGCGAAGTGGAACGCATTTTGAGGCGTTCTTCACCACCAAAGCGCAGGGCACCGGCATGGGACTGTCGATCAGCCGGAGGATTATCGAGTCGCATGGGGGCCGCTTATGGGCCGCATTGAACCCCGGACGCGGCGCGACGTTTCAGTTTACGCTGCCCAAAGAACTGGCGGCGTCCTCACCTTCGGCGCCCTAAGTGCTGGCGACAATCGTGACTGCTCGCGCCAAGTGGTCGGTCAGACTAACCAGCAAATACTTGACAAGATCGATAAAGACCTCACTCCAGCCCAACGCTATCTTCAAAGCCAGTTGTGGCGGACCTAGCGCGCGGCACGTCTCAATTGCGGTATGTTCATTTTCTCCCAACCGGCGGAATCGAATCTCCTGCGCACCAGTCTCGGCATCGAAATACCACACTGTTGCTCTTGATACGAGCGGTACGGGGAAAGGCCTGTTCTCAGGGCCGACGTACAGCCGTGTGGTCCCGTCAGGTTCCCGCACCAGCCGATGCATCTGTTGGTATTTCTGCGCGAACTGCTCGCGGTCGATCCTGTCTTCGGCTTCATCACCTAAAGAGGCGAGTTCCTTGTCTCCAGCCAGGATGTTCAGCAGGAGCTGCTCATTACCGCTTTCGGCGGCGAGCAAAAGAGCATACTCGCCGCTTCTGCAGTCGGAAAAGTTTGCTGCGCCGGTTCCTGAGCAAAGACGGCGCGATGCAACTCGCAATCAAGATAGCTAGTCCCGATGTAGCTGTTGCGGTCAAACAGAATCTTCTACCGATTGCAAACGTCTTGTTCACGCTATGCATGATTGTGTCCTCCCTTGACGCATTTGTAGTGCCCTTCATGAGTAGGAGCGGCGAACGATCTTCGCTCTCGCCGCCATGCCCCCGCCCCCATGGGAGCCTCCTCCGAAGCTCGATCGCCCACGGGACGAGCTCGCCATCGTGGCGCCTCCACGGCTAAGAATTGTCGAACTCCATTGTTTCGGCAATGCGCCGGGCTGCGGCGAATCGCCGACGCATATGACATGTGAAAATCCGGTAGGGTTTTGGAAGTGGCGAGGTTTGGGTAGCGATGGCACCTCTACTTCCACCACTGATGGTCGGCATGTTGGTCGTCGATATCTTCGACGGTCAGACCCAGAAGCTCATCTGGCGTGCCCAGGAGAGCGATGCTCTCAGCGGGATTGCTCGACAAATGCAAAAGAAGCTCGCAAACGATCCTGCTGGCATGTTCAAGCACTTTCCTTCGTCACAATGTCGAGTAAGTATCAGTCGAAATGCGGTGGCCGCTTGTCGGTTCGTCGACACTCAGGAGTGCGATAGCTCTGCCCACTAAAATGCAAGGGGAGCGAGTCCAAGCCGTCAAAATATGGAAGAGAAAGCTAATTAGGTCGTTTGTGTAGCGGACTAAGAAACCCATCAAGAGTGGCATTACAGATGCTCCTACAGGGAAGACGCATGCGGTAAGCAATGCGAATTAAATCGAGGAGATCTTATGAAGAACGTAAGCAAACTAGTTATAAAGATGGGGTTGCTATCCCTGTTGTCCGTGGTACCGCTCACTGCTCAGATCGTTAACGGCGTAGATTTCACAACCTCATTTCCGTTTTACGCAGGCAACGCCAAGATGCCGGCGGGCTCCTACAAAATCATCCAGTCCGATATGGATGCAAGCATATTGCAGATCCAGAGTACCGATGGCGTGCATTCGGCGTTCGTTGACTTCTTACCCACCCATTCTGCGCAACCTCATCCCCACTCCGATGTCACCTTCCACAAATACGGAGATGCCGAGTACCTAAACCGGATTTGGGTCCAAGGTCAGGAATATGGAATGAAGGTTGAACCTACCAAGGCCGAAACGAAAGCAGGCGCGAACTCTAGCGTTGTGGAGCATTCACTATCCGCCAGCCTGCGGTAGTGAACAGCACTCTCCCTTTGGTTTCATCAGGGTGGGTACCGCACCGAGGAAGCCGCCTTCCATCGGGAACCAGCGAATGACATAAATACGGAGCGGTAGACAGGTGGTGATGTGGAACCGCTTAGTGATTTCCACATCATCACAGGCCGCTCGGTCCGTTCAGCCTTGAGAGATCTGTTGGATGCGGGGCTACGCGGCCTGGCGTACTTGAAATCCTCGGCACAGCAGAATATGGGGAGCC
>JAOAPF010000353.1 GCA_025462755.1 Edaphobacter sp. | reverse complement strand
CACTGGATGACATCGTGCGGAGATAGACCTGATCGGCGGGCTCGAGCGGCTGGATTAGTGAGGCGTCGTCGTTCCTCACGCCGCCAACTCGGGGCCCGACGGCGTACGCATAAAGCACCTCATTATGCGCAGGTCGAAGCAGGGATGATGCATCTTCTGCGCACAACCACTTGCGATAGTCCGCCACCTCCAGCACGACCGGCATGCGGTCCTTAAACGGCCGCACGGTGTCGTTCGGTTCCGTCGTCAGAATGGTGTAGCTCAAAACCTCGGCGCCTGACGAGTCCGTCCAACTCCCCCACAAGCCGGCAAACGCCAAGAGCTCCCGCGCACTATGGATGAGGTGGTAAGCCTGCTTCTTTCCTTTTTCGCCGACCCACTCGTAGAAGCCTGTGGCCGGCACGAGGCAGCGGCGCATAGCCCGGTAAGGCTCGCGATACTCAGCCCATTTAGTAATGTTCTGGCACGGCGCGTTGATCTTCTTGCTACCGATGCGCGGGTCAGTGGCCTTGGGCGGTATGAGGCCCCATTTCGCAGCGACGAGTTCCGGCTTTCCGTCCACGAGCCGATATATCGGCATCGTGTCTGTAGGGGCGACGTTCCAGCGAGCGGGGAAACGATCCAGCCCCACGAAGTACTCGTCCTCAGCTCGCGATCGCGAGCGAGGACCATATAACGCGTATCGGCCGCACATTTGCCACATTTTACCGGAGCAACACAAACGTCACCGGCGGCTGTAGGATTTAGGCATGATTGACCTCACGGACAGCGAGTTAGCGGCGGCCTTGGGTTGCTTGCTGTTCTTCGCCGTTCTTCTTTCGCTGCCCGTGCTTAAAAGAGCTCGAGCGCTCGCCAGAATAAAGAAGTCACTTCGCAACCCCTTCTGGAGCGTTGCGGCGGCCTTCGATCGTCAAAAGCGGCGCGACTGACCAGTCCGACCTACTTGCGCCGCCGGCTCGCCTGGCGTGCCTTGATCCGATTGATGCCGCGCTTAAGCGCGACGCCCTCGAGCTGCACCCGAGAATATATGGCCGAAATCGATCGTGTTAGCTTCCGAGCGATCTCCGCGCCAGTGAAGCCGTTGGCGGCCATCTGTTTCAAAGTCTCGACGTCGCCAGACGTCCAAAGCGGAGGGCGCTTGTTTCGAATGCCTTGCACCGGCCCATCACGGCACGATGCGTTCGTGTCGGCAAAAGGGCTCCGACTCAGTGCACTTGTGGATCGGGAGGCGGGCCGCCCTCACTCTCTATCTTGTCTGCCGCAGCGAGAAGATCACGCGCTAAATCGCGAGCTTCATCGGGGAGCAAAAATAGCGTAGGTGTTTTTCGATCCTTAGGACTCGGCTCGGAACCCAGCGCACCGTATGTCAGTTGAAGGCCGATTGCTTCGTCGAACGTATGGAGCTCATAGCCGAGCAGTGCCGAGAATTTGGCCTTACTGACCTGTGGCATGCTCTGATCTCCCTTCGGGGTCGATAGCTGAAGCGCGCGTACCATAGCACACCGGCTCAAGCAACTTGGCGCCAGTGCGACAGTCTGGGGCATCCGATTTGCCAGTGCTCGACTTGCTCGCAGCGCAAAATGTGCCATCGTGCTTCGCGTGCGTCTATGCGTAAATATAAGTGTCGGACCCTCAACATCAAAGGAATCCGACATGGACCATCGAAACTGTTCTGACCTTCAATTGCTGGGAATGCTCGTCGGTGCGAAAACGGCCGAGAAGCTCTACCGTGGGACTCTGACGCGCCTGCTCATAGAAGCGGAAAATGGGAGCGGCAGCGAGAAACTTGCGGCAGCTATCGAAATCGTGCGTCGCTCGCTGCACGAAACGCTCGAGCATACCCCGGTGCTGTCTAGTCCCCAGGCTGTGCGGGATTACCTTCGGCTTCGCTTGGCTGGAAAGGAACACGAAGTGTTCGTGGCGGTGTTTCTTGATGCGCAAAACCGCGTATTGGCAGTGGAGGAGCTTTTCCGCGGCACTCTCACCCAGACATCCGTGTTCCCACGAGAGATCGTCAAGCGCGCTTTGAGTTTCAATGCCGCTGCAGTTCTATTTGCGCATAATCACCCATCCGGCGTGGCCGAACCGAGCCGCGCAGATGAGGCGCTAACACAAACGCTCAAGCATACGTTGGCGCTCGTTGACGTGAAGGTACTGGATCACTTCATAGTAGGAAGCGACTCCGCTATGAGCTTTGCGGAGCGAGGACTCCTCTAGGGCGCATCGTGGTCCTACAACGTAAAGGCAACCGACAACAAAAGCCCCAATGCTCTGGGGCCTTTTCTTGTTAAATCAGGCGAGACGGGAAGATAAGCTCTTAAGGATCAGGCGCTCGTACGCCAGTCCCCATAGCGAAAACAGCGCAACTGCACGATTTTTTGATATCGCTTCGCGATACACATCATGGACGCTCCGGGAAAGCCCTGCGAGACTTTCAGTCAATGCATGATTGAAGCATCCGGCCAGCACAGTAGCGCTTGAGCTTGGGATGCTGTTTGAAGGGGCAAGGACCACTTTGGCATGACGGCAGAGATAATGTGTCAGCCCCGACACGTCTCCCAGTCCGCCTTGTTTGCCCGATCCATTCTCACATGACAACAATACGCAGATGCGTGACTGACGTACTTTGTCCCAATCTTCCGCTGGAACCGCCGCACTTTTGGCGTGGATTTCGTTAGGTTCAATTTTACCGTGACCGAACACGACCGACAGGGACAGTCCAAGTTGCTCGGTTAACACGCATTCTTTGCTCGTTGCGCCCATGAAAGCGATGGAAATTTGCCCTCGAAGGTCCCGTGTGGCATCAGGTGTTGGCTCCGAGGCAATCCAGGCTTGGATCCCGCGTGTATGTCGCTTACTTTCTCCGCCGGCACGCGAATGATGTGCAGTAAGGTAAACCCAGCGTAGTCCATGAATCAACGTAACAAGTGGACAACGTTCCTGCACGTCACTTTCACACACAGCGATCAGCTGCCAAGGCAGATTTGCCACTGTGCCGTCCGGAGCAATACAAAAATGGGTAGGCATCCTACCCCCGGCTAGCCGGCTAGCACTGCTGGTAATTGTATTCCACAGCAATCTCACCGAGGGGTGGCCTAAAGGAGACATCGCATAATCATTTAGCTCTCCCGAAAGTTCCGAGAAATACGGATGTCGGTCGCTCTCTTGTCTAACGTCGAGCCAGGACGCATAAGAAATCGCCTCATATTCCGATGGCTCAAACCGAACGTCCGCTTCAGTATGCACGAGCGTGTCGCGAACTCGCCGGCTGACGTGGACGGTAGCCGTCTGTCCATCAGGCGATATGACTATTTGGACGAGCGCGGTATCTAGCTGCCCACGGGCGAAGAAGCTGTCGAACAGCTCGCGAAGCGCTGTCGAATCGAGATTGACGGAAGTGGCGGCACTCATCGCGTCGATCGGCATTTCAAGCTCGTCAATCTCCTCCTCTTCCTCGGCGGGAGAGAGCTCAAGCTGGTCCGCATAAGGCTGGCGCAACGCGCGCAACGTGCCTGCCGTCATGTGAGATACAGCTCCGTAAACGAGTAGGGTCTGATCCAACGTCAAGCTGTTTCTCACGTTCTCAGGAAGGTCGATATAGAGCTTCCACAAAGTGTGTTGCCAACCCCGGCGGCGAGCCGCATCTTCCATGTTTGGGCGCTGGAGAGATGTGAGTAGAGATTGCGCAAAGTCGATGACCACACTTGCTTGATAAAAGAACGGAAGAATGTCGGGTTTGTGTTCGCGCACGACATCGATCAATAGCGCGATGTTTCCCGGCACACCACTGTCGCGCGACACCCGAAACACGCTGGCATGCACGTTCAGGAGCCGGTCGAGGTATTCTGAAGATTCCTTACCTGAGAGGGCCTTGTGGATTAACCACAGACACATCCAACGGTGTTTTGCATGCGAATGTCCGCGCTCATTCCGCACTTCAAGCGCACTGGTTATATTGTTGATGTCCTGTTGCGCTTCTGGCGTTGCTTTTCCAATTCTCGCCGCGTCGCGGGCGGTGCGCGCGTTTTCCGTAAGGTCGTCCTGACGCAGTGCCAACGCGTCTCTGAGTAGCTCTTTTATGTCCGGAATTGTGTCGTCATATACGGCAGAGAAGTCGAGTTGCTCTGCCGCGGGGTGCAGCGCGCAGCCCATGACTCGCGCGGTAGCCTTCATCATCTGTGCATCCCCCACGCGTCTCCGAAGCGCACCAGTCCAGCCGACCCTACTGGCCACGTGGAGAAATCTAGCCGCCAAGCCAGCGGCGTTGTCTAGGCGACCGAGTTCTACCGCGAGATAAAAACCACTAGACAGAGCGGCGACAAGTGGATCGCTTCGAAGGCGTAATTCTCGCTCGGAAGCGGACCAGAATGCCTCTTCTCGATGCTTGATGCCCGACATACACCACGCGAATCTTGTCGCCGCCGGCAAAATGCCCTCGGTGCATGCCGCCACGTGTCCGCAAGCTGCGCCAATCCATTCATTGTAGTCGTGACTATTAAACGGAAGAAAACAACTCGCGACCGTTTCAGATCGCAGGCGTCGCCCCGTATGTGCGAGTCTGCGCGCGAATAGAGTTGAACGCGGTATCCAACCTCCATTAGCGGCGTCCCACAAGGACCGAACCTCGCTCAAGCACGACGAAACGACAATCGCTTGTTGATGTTCGCTGTCCACAAGTGCCGGGCCCGCCAGGTCCAGGCGCGCAAACATGATGGATAGTTTGGCAAGGCCTAAAATAAGCAGTTTTTCCGTAGCGATGAGATCATCGCGAGAAAAGCGCCGCTTCCGATTTTGTCGTAGCGGGAAGCCTGTGTTGCATGCGGTTTGCGCAGCGAGCTTTTTCACACGCTGCTCCACCCACCCGACGATGAAACGCAGAGACTCGTCATCCACCCGGTCGCCTTCGGCGATCTCTTCCCCTTGAGGTGCAGGAGAAGCGGATACGCGAACACACCGGTGAATCTTAGAACCTTGTGTCAGCCGCAGAACAAATTGAGCGACGATCCCAAGCGCCGTCCACTTCTGATCTTCGTTAGGGTCGTTGGCGACCTGCTTCAGCTGTCGCTTTAGCAGATCGACCCCGCCGACGGCATCTGGAAGAATGAAGGAGGTTCGATTGTCCCGTAAGCGGCACAATCTATATATGACCCAATCGGGCCGATGCTGCAGAAGGGTGTCCATGTCATGCAGCAATAGGCCAGTGCGCAGCGAGCGCTGAACGGCAACTATTTCGACCAGACTATCGTTAGGTGACCAGAGTGGTTGTGGAGTAGATCGGTCGTTGGCTCTTGCGTGCATGACGATTCCTAAGGCTTATCTCAGCTGGTGCGTTGCTGCGACGTCCGTAAGTAATGCGCCCTTCGCCATGTATGCTCGTTAGGCGTCTGAATCGAAAGGCGCGATCCCAATCCGCCGATCGGATACCGTCGGTCCGCCAGAGCGCAACAAGGCGGATCGCCGCGAACTAGTTAGGGTGACAGGATCGCCATCCTCAAAGCATACAATTAGGCCAGCCGCCGGAGGAGCTGCGTGAAGCGACAGACGAATTCCTTCGTCTCTGATTTGGATCGCCAACCTTGCCTCAGCCCAAACCCCTAGCACGTCCTCGCTGAAATCACCTACTTCACGGAAGTAGTCGGCGAGCGGCAACTCAAAATCTTTTAAAAGAGAGCCTGACAAGTCTAGTCTCGGCACACGCAGGCGAATTCGCATACAGTCTGCCAAGGTAGTGGCAAATGATGTTGCCAAGGCGCGGGCAATCTCGACCGGCGAGTGCGACGTTGCTGCATCAGCAGATGGACATGGTTCCGGAAGCCGCTGTTTAAGTGCGTGCCGCACTCTATCGACGGAAGCCCGGAATTCGGGATCGAGCGCGTAGTCACGTCGAGCCTCTTCTAACAAACGGTCGTACTGCTGCTCGCTATCATCATCAATCGCGGCTTTAGAATCATCGTGGAATTTCGCGGACATGGCAATTGCCTCGTGTAAGGACGTTGGTCGCGCTAAACGTTATCCGGCAATTTGTCCACGCCCCTTATCCAGCGCAGCAATTGCCGCAAACCCTGAGCAAGATGATTATCTAAATTGGTCCGGGGAATATGAACGCCGCGCATGTCGCAGTACCTCTGAAACGCTGAACGGTTATACGGGTCTTCTTCAAGAGCGAAATAGTCCAGCCACAGCCTTAGGGTCTCTTTCCAACTACAGTTTGGGATTCGGTCCCAATTATCGGCAAGCCGGATGAGAATTTCATTTTGCTGGTCACATAAGAATTCATCGACGAAGTCGACTTCGGCGGCGGGTCCCTCCCCGAATGGAAAGGCGTCATCTAGAGGCGTGAGCACCACGTCAAGCGTTAGCCCATTCACCTTTACGCGCTTACGTCGCCATGCGTCGATATTTCTTGTCTTCATTATCTGAAGAAAAATAGCTTTCCAAGAGCCCTCACCCTCGACCCCAAGATACGCCGCTCTAGCGTAGCGCCAAGTCGCCTCTTGCAGGATATCCTCCCGCTCCCCCATGGAAAGAGTTGGATAGCGGGCAAACCACTTTCTCCCTACCAGTGACAACTCGTCCAATACAGCGTCACGTTGTGCTCGGTCGAGCGCACCCGTCCAAAGTCGTCGGTGCGCTTCCGGAAAGTCTATAGCCATCGCTGCCCTTCCCTTCAATCAGCTGTGCCGATACGTCCGAACGGGAATTCCTAGCGCCTAATACGTGCGGATTCTCTTCATTTCCCATCGGGCGGCAATTTTTTTGCCACTAGGGCGCGGACAATTCAAAAAAAAGCAGCCGAAGGCTCGGCTGCTCAGGTTTACTTGTAATTGCGCGGTTCGGGTAATTGTTTCTTAATTGCTTCACGGACCCGGTTTACAGACTCTCGGAACTCGGAATCCACCGCGTATTGAGCGCGCGCTTCCTCAAGCATCTGGTCGTAGTCATGCTCCGCCAGCGGGTCGACCTTAGGGGCATCCGCGCCGAGCGCATTGCCGTAGCTCATTAGAACTCTCCTGGGAGTTAGTTACGGGGGAAATTCGCGAGCAAGCTCTCGAACTTCAACCCGCAACCGACACAAGCCCCAGTATCTCATCTATCATATCGCTGGTTGTCGTGTCTGTCAACTGATAGTGTCCTCTGCCGTCCGCCGCACCTCGGTGCGCGTGCGAGGTGCCGATGGGAAATTGGCGCGCCGCGCACGTATAGACAAGTAGCACGCCCCGACGGCTTCCTTTCTTCTCCGGTGCTCATCGATATCTTTTTGAAGGGGTTATGGGAAAGGCGGCGTTCGGGGCCGTAAGAGTTACTGAACGAGAACGACAAATCGAGAGGACAACCCATAACATCCGCAGGACGCTTGCTCGTGTGCAGCATAGTGCTTGTAACTGCCTTCTCCACGGATCACGCCGATCAACGGGCGGTGTAGTTTTCTTCTCTCCCATCGGAAGTAGCTGTGAGCACGTGATCTCAGTGATGGGTGACCCGAGCCGGGCTCATCACAGCGACATCTTATTCCTATCCTGTGAAGAGCTTACGTGGATGGTTCCCTTCAGTAAGCGAGTCTATGAAGCGCACCTCATCCAAGACAGGCTCGTCTCGAAATTGAGCAAGCAGTGAGCCAGGCACCAAACAGCTGTCCGCTCACCACAGCCACGCCGGCGGCACCGCGGTCACCACGGCCTGGACCTCTAAAACTGCCGCAAGGAGAAAGTCTATGGACCAACGCACCAAGTTACCAATGGCCATTCATGGCGATTTCAAACGAGAGAGCAGCAGCCCAATACGGCCGCTAGCCAGAACTAGCGCGGGCAATGTGCTCGCAGGCAATGGTGTCGGGGAAGACCTTTTTGGCGCCGATATAGTTGAACGAGTGCGGAATCTGCGGAAGTCGGACGATGCATACCTTCACCGCGATCGTAGTTGGTGGGATCGCCTCACAGGTCGCGAAACGGCTCGCGATAAGCGCATTGAACAACATGACCTCGCGCAAACGGAGCAAATCTGCAAATTCCTTGAGCGAAAACTCGGTCTCGAATGCGAGGCGCTGTATCTGCGTCTGAACGACGACGTAAACGGCTGGCTCGCACGCCATCGGATTGCCGCGCGAAGCGAGCTGATTGAATTCGCGACCAGGCAACTCCAGGAGCTCAAACAGACGCTGGAAGAGCGACGGAGGCAATACAACGATCTCGTCCGAGTTCGCGTGAACCGGTTACAAGCCAACAGCGATCTCGAACTATTGGTCGACGCTGAAGTCCGCGATCTGACGACGGAGCTCGACGAGCATCTCGACTTTTTGCGCCAGCTGGAATCCCTTTTTCGTGCCGCAATTATGGAACGCATTGGGTAAGCCCGCTGCTCCCCAGACCATCGGGGAGGATTTACTTCAGCACACCAAAAGAAGGGGTGTGTTGACGCAAATCAAAGGAGACATACAGCTATGACCTCCGCTATGCCGCAAGACCTTGAGGAAGTTCGTCTTTCTGCCTGGGAACGTATTCTGTGCTGGTTCTTCTGTTGTGATCCGGCCCATGTGGAGCTTGTGCCCAGACATCATTGGCGGAGCCACTCACGGCTTGGAATGTTCGTCGCCTTCGCAGTCCTGCCAATTGCTGGGCTGAGTTGGGCGCACTTGGCGAAGCTCTTGGCCGGACCCGGCCACGGTGAGTACTGGGCCGATCTGTTCGGTGTGTTCATGATGATTGTGACGGTCCTAATGGACTCTATGCTCTGCTGTTCTCTAGCTCAACGTAGACTCACGAAGAGCACACTAGCCGTAGGCGCTTTTCGTTGGGTATTCGCAATCTGCGTCGCGAGCAGCAATGGGATGGCTATCGCGCTTCTTGTGATGGGGGATCAGCTTGCTCGCGAACGGGCGACTCAAGCGCTGCAGATGCGGGAAAGCGACATAGCACGCGTAAGAGAACTGCACGATCTTCCGAGGCTAGAGCAAATGTCGGAAGCGGCAAATAGTCGTGTCGTCGAAGCGAATCGATTACTTGGCACTGTTCCGCCGGCCGTCGAGACGTTACGCGCCCGATACGACTCATGTATGAGTGGTCTAACTAGACTGCGGGAAGAGAACAGTCGCCGCCTACCCGCCCTGGTTGGCGAGCGTTCAAAACTCCGAACGGAAATATCAGGGCTTCAGGAAGCCGGCACAGATACCAGCCGGCAGCGCGTCGCAGCCGCGTTGGGTAGGGTAAACGTTATAGAGACAGAGATTAGAGAGTTTTCTGGGCGAGTAGGGCGAAAGGACAAGGAATGCGGCGCGTACCAGCGTCGTGCGGCGGAGGAACAAAGTGCACACACTCAGCACGCGCAGACGCTCGTAAAGGCGGCAGAGAGGGAGCGGTCACGTGCTGAACACCAGCGGCGCGAGAACCAGCTGGTGGCAAACGTTGAAATCGTTGGGCTTGAGGCGGTTACACGGGAAGCGTTTTCTGAGAATCTCAGTGCGCAACTCAAAGCCACTTGGGCATTGATCACCCGAGATTGGTGGGCGCTTATGACGCTGTATCTCGCTTTTATCGTGTCGATCGTGATCGAGCTTAGCCCGATGCTTGGAAAGATAGCGCTTCGGGGCGGCTCACTGGATCAGCTCGGACACCAAGAGGAAGAAGCTATACGGCAACGTATACTCACTCATGTGGAAGGGCTGCAGGTGCAGGGAGAAATCGAGCGCGCTGTTCTCGCGGAGCACAAAGCTTCTTTAGTCGAGATAGCGGCAATTCGAAAGGCTGCTGAGTCGACGCTGGAGAGTTTGGAAACGCTTAGGAATCGCAAGGAGCGGGCGGGCCAGTTCCCGGACGTGAGGGGATCGGCTGAGGCCGTTTTTTTGGCCGCACAAAATCAGATTCGCGAGATTTTCGTTAACAGCGTTCATTCGACGCGCTGACAGGCGCAAGCGCGCTATCTGGCCCAATCGCGCAAGGCCTTTACCAGACACGCGACACGATCCGCCACACGTGATGCGCCCACTTCCATTTTTCGCAGCTCGGATTCCAGGATCGATGATTCCCGCCCCCTGCTCGCCGTCGCTAACTGAATTCGGCGATGCAACTGGAAAAATCATGTAGATCGTTCGTATTGATC
>JAOAPF010000333.1 GCA_025462755.1 Edaphobacter sp. | reverse complement strand
CAGCGTCTCCCTGGCGCTGCATTCGCAGCCAGAGGGACTCGGAGTTATCCCTTCGCGGGATCACAGACCAGTCGGAGACGTCGCGCGTGACGACAGCGCTGATGTTCTGGACTCCGTGCACGTATTCAAACCCACGGCGGTTCAATGCTTGAACCAGAGCAGTCCGAATCTTGTGAACGCAACCGTGGCCTCCGCATTCAGCAACAAATCGTCCGCCTGGTTTCAAAGAACGATACACTCCAGCAAGCATCACATCTGCACGCCTAATCCAGTGCAGCACGGCATTACTGAACACCGCATCGAATTCCTCTTTATACGGCAGGTCTTCGCCGCTGATCGCGGATGCATTCAAGCCGAGCTTCCTCGCGGCTTCGATCTGCGGAACGCTCGAATCGACCGCAACCACTTCACAACCCAGATCCGCTAGCTTTTTCGTTAGTACGCCGTCTCCGCAACCAAGATCGAGGATCCTTTCGCCGGATTTAGGTGCAAGCAAATCCACAACGGGGGATCCTAAGTCGGATACGAATCTCGCGTTTCGCGCATAAGACGCCGGGTCCCAAGTTTGTGCTGTGGACATGGCCGCAATGATAGCAGCTCAAAGTTTGATTGCGCGAAACGTCCTGCATGGTCACGCAGCGTCGAGCGATCTACGGGTAGGTCCTGGTTTACCGGCAATCCGGAATTAACCCTCAGTTGACGCCTACAGATGGGATCCGGTTTCCGGCTTTGGGGAGGAATTCTCTACCTCGCCGCGATTAGTGGTCCCGTGATCGGATCCCGAAGAGGATTTACTTCCTCTTCCGTTACGATCGCCCGCATGCTGATGGAGGCGAGCCGAGTGCTCAGATCGTAGGCAATCGGCAACGTCGATGGAGTGACGGTGAACCCATAAGCCAATGGCGCGCTCGAAGTAGACTGGCGCCGTGGATAGATCACGAAAGGAGTGGAACCTGTGAGCATGTTGTCTTGCCAGATATTTGGTGGAATCACTGTTACTGCTACGCCCAGGTGCGCCGTGAGGTTCTTGACCGGCGCCCAGGAGGCCTGCACCCGTGGCCCCCAACCGTTCCAAGTGGTCGAATAGCCGGGCTGCGGATTGACGAGGTACTCCATCTTCCCGTTCAGTACTCGGGGCGATCCGGTGCGCTTAGCACGTTCGGTGATTGGCGTGTAGTATTCCCAGCGGACACCATAATCGAGTGTCAATGTTGGTGAGGCCTTCCACGTGTCTTCGACGTACCAGTTGTAATCCCCGCGGTTGATTGCAGCAGGGCCAATGTGCGTACCTCCAGAAATTTCGGGCGGTGCCACGGCAACGATGTATGCGAAAGGGGAGCCGGAAAGGAAGCCGGAAAGTGTATCGGGTAGTGGTCACGCCGATAGTGAAACACAAATGTCGGCCCTAAACACTCGATGCGGAGGACACGGTTGATGAGACCATTACGGCCCCTAGTCTTCTTTAGCCTCTGCTCCGTGCGTTTTGCTGTCGCCGAAGTATCCATCACAATATCTCCTGCCGGACGCGCTGATCGATTTGGGATGCAATCCGGCCCGGGACTGGGCAGAGCAAGCTACTCAACGAGTCGTATCGGAATACACAATCGATTATTTCAAGACCAGTTACACTCTCATCGTCACGCAATGCCAACAAACCAATCATCGCCAGCATTATGGTGTGGACCTGAGCTACTGGTCCGCTCTCGGCTACTATGCCGCACAAGAAGCGTTGCTCCGGAAGTTTCCTGATTTAATCAATGAGGGATGTTCCGGATCCGGACATATAAAGGATTTCGCGGATATCCGGCGTGTCCACACCATCGCGATGAACGACACGCTGTCAATCTTGCCAAACCGTCAGGGTATTTGCGATTCGAGTTTGCCTTCCCTCCAGCAGCTCTCATGGACTACACCTACGAGAACTTTTACGCTAGTCACCAATTGGGAGAACTACGATGCTAACGAACGATAGCCTGAGATCAAGGTCAGGATATGCAACATTTGAAATCCCATGCGAGCCGACATTGGACTGCGAAAGAAGGGCACCGAGTATAGTCAGTCGTAACCAGTGGGCAAAGTGGATTGGGGCCGTCATTCTGGGGTTCTGTCTTCTCGCGCAGAAAGCTATAGCTGCAGGCAAGCCGGAAAACACGCGCCAGAATAACCCGTGGCTACAGGAACATCTGCTGAATTCCAAACCACAACTACCGTTCTCGTTTGTCTACGACAGACAACCATCTGAAGCTCTGTTGAAAGCTTGGAAAAAAAAGACGGCAATAAGGCAACTGGACGGCGGCCGCACAGAACATACAGTCATCTGGACTGATCCTAAAACGAATCTACGGGTCCGCCTGACAGCAGTAGATTACCCGGACTTCGTGATGGATTGGACGATGTACTTCACGAACGACGGCAAGATCGACACGCCTATGCTTGAGGATATTCAACCGCTTGATACGTCCGTTCCACTCACGGGCAACGGCGTTCCTACGATCCTCTATTCCAAAGGCTGCGGTGGCATGGATACCTATGCGTTGCAGAAGAAGCCATTGAATCAACTCGAGTCGCTTCACCTCTCGAACCCAGGCGGTGGCAAGACCGGCGACACTGTACCATTTTTCGACATTCAAATGGATGGGCACGGCATGATCGGCGCGGTCGGATGGCCTGGCAAGTGGGCTATCTCCTTTTCTCGCCCCACGGAACCGGCGATTGTGGTCAGAGCCGGTATGGAAAAGACGCATCTCTCGTTACATCCAGGCGAGGAGATTCGGACCCCGCAAATCCTCTTATCACCGTGGGAAGGGAACGATATCGATGCCCATAACCTTTTACGGCGGCACATTTTGAAATACCACACACCTCAATACGACGGGAAGCCCGTTGTTTTGCCCATTTCGCATTTAGGATGGGGCGGGATGAAGACAACGACGAGCCTGCGCCTCATCGATCAGATTACGAAGGAGAACATCGGTTATGAGACCTTCTGGATGGATGCTGGATGGTATGGCGCGGATCGTGACGTGGATGAATTCCAGGTATTCGGCAGGGAGGACTGGTTTTTGCACGCGGGAAATTGGAGAGTCAATAAGGTTCCGCATCCGAATGGCCTGAGGCCGATCAGCGATGCGGCTCACGCGAAGGGTATGAAGTTCCTGCTTTGGTTCGAACCAGAGCGCGCAATAGTGGGAACGCCACTCACGATCGAGCATCCCGAGTGGTTTATTGGAGAAGAAGGGGCGAACGTTGAAGGAAATGATTCCAGACCATTCGTCAAGTTTCGCCTATTTGATTTTGGCAATCCAGTGGCCAGACAATTCATGATCGATTCGATGTCAGACTTTATTACCAAGGAAGGCATCGATATATTTCGGCAGGATTGCAACTTAGCCCTCGCCCCTTTTTGGTCCCAGACGGATTCGCTTGATCGTCAAGGAATTACGGAGATTCGCTATGTGGAGGGTTTGCTGAAGTTTTGGGATGAATTACGGCAACGGCATCCGCAATTGATCCTGGATATTGTTCAGCGAGGCGATCTGGAGTCGATATCGCGGGGCGTGGACCTGAGCCGAGCAGACTACCCGGTCTCGCCAGATGCGGACCCGATCGGAAACGAGCTCAGCACGCAAGGCCTCTCCTATTGGCGCCCGCACTATGGAACCTTGCTCCAGATTCGGCCGCGCGATACCTATCACTTTCGCAGCGGCTTCGCTCCTGGGTTGGCATTCGCACTTTTCAATGTAGCCGGAACAAAGGAGCAGGTAGGTAGTTTTATACCGCCTGACTTCCCTTTTGACTGGCTTCGGTCGCTAGTAGAGGAGCTTAAGCAAGTGCGGCCATACTATTATGGTGACTATTATCCATTGTTACCCTGCAGATCGGATGCCGATTGCACCACGGGAGCGAGCAACGAGCGGAGCGCGGCTTTCGAATGGGCTGCCTGGCAGTTCAATCGCCCCGAACAGGGAGACGGAATGGTTCAGGCGTTCCGTCGGGATAAGAACAATGATCTGATGAAGGATATGCGTTTGCGAGGTCTGGATCCGACGGCAACATACGAGGTTACAGATCTCGACGGGGGCGCTCCGAATAGAATTTCGGGCAGAGACTTAATGCAAAAGGGCCTCCATGTTGAGATTGCGGGGAAGCCTGGGGCGGCGATCATCACGTACAAGAGGGCTCGCTAGTCTCACGAGAACTACTTGTCGGATGGCATAATCTAGTAATCTAGAGTAGCGCGTCTAAGTGATAACGTTACAGAAGAGGTACATCAAATCCTTGTGATTGACCAGGTCCACCGAAAGCGCCTCCCTGGGGAGGCCGATCAAGAAGAATTGCTTGTACGCCTTCCTGCTAAGGAGACGTGCGCAGTAGCATGACCGATGTCACCGCAGCCCAAATCCACGCCACCAGCATGAAGCGGCTCTACGAAAGTAGAGGCCGCTGATGATCCAACAGGCGGAGCCGACGAGTAGTCGTCGGCTTGGGAGGATGAGGCTATGAAGCTTCGTCCTCCCAACGTTTTTCGACCTCTTCGGATAGCGTTACCTGCGGATTAGCGGACAGTCCAGGAGTTTAGAGAACACAAATCTCTCCAGTCAAACAAAGTCTTCAATTGAGATATGCTTATGCCGCTTTCGGACCGCATTGAGGTGGAAGTTGCGTCGAGATAACGTAGGGATAACGTAGGGGTAGTGTCCAGAGTTTTTCGCACTTTCGATCGTAGCTAGCACTGAGGAAGGTTGTTGGTTGAGGTTGATTTGCTCTGGTCCCCATGGGGACCAGAGCAGGCGGTCAGGCGATGGCTACCACTTCGGCCAGCCGGTTCATCTGCAGATAGCGCTTCGTGCCCCACCGAGTGGCTGCAACGTATCGTAGGCGAGCCGCGACCAGCATCAAAGCCGACCTGCCATCGGGGAAGGCGCCCACCACGCATGTTCGTCGCCGGATCTCCCGCATCAGCCGCTCCAGCGGGTTGTTGGTCTTGACGCAGCGCCAGTGCTCCGAAGGCATCGCGTAGTAGCTAAGCGTTTCTTCCACGCCGGCTGCGACGATCTCCGCGGCTCGCGCCAACTTCATCGCCTTCAACTTCTCTACCACCTGTGCGGCCTTCTCTCGCGCCGCCTGTGCATCTTCCTGTGCATGCACTGCCTTGAGCATGGCAGCCACTTCCTTCACCTTGCCGGTAGGCACTGCCGTCCACACGTTTCTATAAAAATGAACCACGCAGCGCTGCCAGCTCGCCTCTGGATAAAACTCAGCCAGGTTCTCCACCAGCCCCAGACACTTGTCGGAGACGAATAGCTTCACGCCCTGCAGCCCTCGCTCCTTCAACTCGCGCAAGAACGCCGTCCAACTCGCCTTGTCTTCCTTCGCGCCTTCGCTCACTGCCAGGATCTGGCGGTAGCCGGTCTGCGCCACCCCGATCGCCACCAGCACCGAGACGTTCTTCACCTCGCCGCCCCAGCTCCGCTTCAGCCACAAGCCATCCAGGAACACGTACGGAACTCACCCACCAGCGGCTGCTGGCGCCACTCTTCGATCTGCTTGTAAATCTTTTGGTTCAGATCGCTCACTGTCGAGGCCGACACCCGCGTGCCCCACAACGCCTGCGTGATGTCTTCCACACGCCGCACGCTCACTCCTGCCAGGTACATCTCCACCAGCGCCTCTTCCACCGAAGACTCACGTCGCCGGTAGCGCTCGATGATGGCGGTCTCAAACGGCAGGCTCCGCAGCTTCGGCACCTTTAGGCTGACTTCGCCGGCCTTGGTCTGCAGCTGCCGCTCATAGCTGCCCGCCCGTGTATCCTTGCGTCCCTCGGCCCGCTCGTACTTCCGAGCACCGCATAACTGATCGGCTTCTGCATCCAGAAGCGCGTTCAGCGTTTCTTCCACTGTCGATCGCACCACCTCGTCCAAGTGCGCCTGGATCTTGCCCTCGTCGATCTGCACCAACGACCCCAGCGCCTTCGTCTCGCTTCCTGCTTCGGTTGGCTCCATCACCCGTCCTCAGAGGCCTCGCTCCTCCTGCTTGTACCAACCGAGTCTCGGCGCGCCGCCGCCCTCGCAACGGGGGGGCAGATCGATACAGGTGGTTCAAGTTATCCCAATGAAATTCTCCCGGCTGGAAGAGATTAACGAACGCGAATGAGTGATCGGCTACTCAGGGGCTAGCGAACCTCCTCGAGATAAACTAGATCGCTCGTATACCTTCCCGGGAGCCGGATCATCACCCCGCTCTTCATCAGCTCGGCTCCAGAATAAGTTCTGTCCTTCGTAGAGTGATCTTCCGAGCGCACCGTGTACTTCGCATTCCCGGCCAGCCCCTTCAAGTTGATCTGTTGCTGAGTGGTCTCGCTATTCGGACGAAAGATGTACAGCGTGCCGCGCTTCAGGCTGGGATTCCAATAGAACATCCCATCCCAGTGATATCCATCCGGGCGGGGCAAAATGTGATGCGCCTGCACGTCGGCCAGAATAGGGCGGATCCAGGACTTGTAGATTTCCACCTCTCGCCGCACCTTTGCCCGCTGTTCAGGCGTCCAAGAGGCGCTATGGGTCGGATCGATCTGCCACTGGCTCATCATGGCGGATCGCCACAGATACGGCTCCGGCGCGTCGGACACGGTGTCGTAGAACTTCTCATACGTGTAGTCCATGAGAACCGACGGCGGAAAAGCAAAGCTGGAGTCGTAGATAGCCTGGCGGTTGGGCAAGGAGGACAATGTATCGTTCATGGCGATCACATGAACGCGCTGAATGTCACCAAAATCTTTAATGTGCCCGGAACCCGAACAGCCTTCGAGAATCAGATCGGGAAACTTCCGCAACAGAGCCTCCTGCACGGCGTAGTAGCCCAAGGTCGACCAGTAACTTACATCCACCCCGTAATGATGACGATGATCGGTCCGTTGGCAGCTCGTTGCGATTGGCGTGTAGTCGGTCTTCAAATAATCGACCTTGTATTCGGACACGATGCGTTGCGTCGCGTGCTCCACCCAGTCCCGAGCGGAATCAGAGCCCAAGTCGATCTGTGCATTCCAATTGATGTGACCCTCCGGGTCTAGCCTCGGCGGCCCAGTAAACCAGTCCGCATGACTCATCACGTTCAAGGACTCCGGATCGGTGTGGTCGGACCCTTGCGTGTACGCCATCCAAAGGCCAAACTTCATATCCTGGCGATGAATCGCCTGCTCAATTGGCTGGGAACCGTGGGGAAAGCGCTTAGGGTCCCAGCGCCAGTCGCCTGACTGCGGAAACCACATGGCGTCCACAACAAAGGTCTCGAAACCAAGGCTCTTGGCCAGGTCGATGCTGCGGAGAACATCTTTCTCCCGTGCATCGGGTCCGCCGCTGTCGAGATAGAGGTTGTAGGCGAGCGTTGGATGAATGTAGCCCGCTGGGAATCGGGGCATTAGTTTTTCCAGCACGAAACGATGCAGCGTGTAACTTCCATCATCGATATCACCGCGATAGCAGCCGACAAACGCCGGCGGAACGACGAAGCTCTCTCCAGCCTGAACGTCCGTCTTGAACGCGGGATTATTGCCAACTTCGATTCCAAGTTGACCAGGCCCCGCGGCGGATGCACCGTCCGCGCTCGAAAGACTGTGGAAATGCACACGGCCAACACCGGAGAATTCCCAACCAACATAGAGCCCACGAGAAGTCCCGACCTGCAGAGCCAGCCAGGGAACGGGACTCGCTCCATCCGTTGGATCACTGACTAGGTTTTCATCAGAGTTTCGGCCCACGCTGCGAACAAACGTACCCCCCTCGTTGGTCGCATTACTGGCGCCCCGTCGGATCCACCAGGCATCCATCGAATCTTCAGTAGGAATGGCGATGTGACTGAGCGACAAACTATCCTGGTGTCCGATAGTGATCTTGGCTTGCGAGCGATTGGTAATCGTCAACCAGTGCTCAATCGGTCCGTGTCCTGGGCGAGCTCTCCAAATCGACTTCAGCTCCATCGCTGGCGAGGCGTTTGAGAAGCTCAACACCAATTCGCGGCTCGCCGGATCCTGCGTAGCTTGTTCAAACAGCCACTTTGTCGCCGTCGCCGTTCCCTGTTGGGTCACCGAAGGCAACAACGTCTCAGAAACGGGGGCCATCAGCCAGTTTTCACCGTGACTTGCCGAGCCCAACTCGGTCAGAAGCACTTTCCCCTGCCGCGCTTCCAGGGTAACGGTCGTATCGTCCGTCCTCAAATGCCAGGTCTCATCTCCTGTCGAGGCCTGCGCCAACTTCGAGCCGCTTGCCGCGAGCAAAAAAAAGAGCGCCAACCACACCCCGTGTAGGGCCATTGGCCGGTACCCCGGAGTAATGCCCCTCTTTAAGCGCCTGCTTCTCATCGTGACCGCACTTTCACCGATCCGATCGAGTGGATTGATACCGGCCAGATCTGCAATTCGGCCATGCCATCGATGTTGCAAGATGACTCCGCCAAAGGAGAAGGAATCGGCGACAGAAAGACAGCCAGAACGTTGGACTGCGTGGACTTTCCAATTCCGGACTGCCTTACCTCACCTTAATAGCTGGAGCTTCGCATGCGTAAGTTGGTGGTATTCAACCTTGGGGGCCTGCATCTTCAGGCTGGCGCGGAATTGCAATGGATCCATGGCGTTGTCGCGAAACATATCGTAGTGACAGGGGATGGCGATCTTGGGATTGATCCATTTCGCCAGTTCTGCGGCTTCCCAATGCGAGAGATTGTTGTAGTTGCCGTTGATACAAGTAATCAGTACCTGCGGCTCATGCTTCGCTACGGATGCCAGCAGCTCGGAGTGATCCGTGTCACCGGTAATGTAGACCTTGAAATGATCCGCAAAAGTCACCAGAAATCCAATGTGGTTAAGATCACTATCATCTGTAGGAAGAGCGAACGTCCCCTCGATCTTGATGTCGCGATAAGACATGTCCTCTTTCGGCGCAAGAGAGACAATTCGGGCGTCCTCCACTCCATACGATCGGTAGGCGTGGCAGGTCATGGTTGGGCCCACAAACTGAATCGTGTCCTTGTTGCGTAGATTGCGAATCGTCAGCGGGTCGGCATGATCGAAGTGGCTATGAGTGCAAGCATAGATGTCAGTCTCGAGTTCCTCGGGCGCGACATAGACAGGCAGCATCCTCTGCAAATCGACAGGAAGATCGGGCAGGAGTTCCGGAACACTGTTGGTGAGGTACAAATCGATGCTCAACAAGGTACCTTCGGGAGTCTTGAAGATGAAGCCGTTCTGACCGAGCCACCAGACCCCGACCTCTCCCCGCGGAACAGCGAAGGTTTTAATCTCTTTCATCAAGCTCATCTCGTGATCCTCAGTCGCGTTCTATTGGTTGGCAAATCTCTTCCGATTGTGTTCAAAGCTCGCATCGGCATGCCGCAGATCTTTTTAACCTTGCATTCTGTGTTGCAAGCTAGCCCGCTGCAAACATCGGTTCGATAAGGGGCCCACGGGGGTTGAACCGTTATGTATCTGGAAGAGAGCCCACACCAAATCGATGAACGGACTCCTTGCGAAAATCTGAGACTAAAGACATCAAGGCCGTCGTTCCGCCGTCCGCGACTATGGTTTGGCCGACGATATAGCTGGCATCGTCGGAGCAGAGAAATGCTGCGAGCTTCGCGATGTCGCTGGGCGTTCCACCGCGCGCCGTGGGGATGGCTTGAAAGGTGACAGCCTTAGCCACCTCCTCTGTGAATCCCGGAATCGAATTAAAATAGTTCTCAACCGTGACCCATCCGGGAGCGATGGAGTTCACCCTAATTCCCCGATGGGCCAACTCGACAGCCAGCGAGCGCGTGTATGAAAGAATCGCTCCTTTAGTCGCGGCGTAAAGCGAATGTTCCGGCGCACCCTGCAAGGCGTGGATTGAGGATACGTTGCAGACAACGCCGGGTTCACCGCGCCGGAGGAGCTGTTGCACTACCTTTTGAGTGATGAAGTACTGGGCCCGGAAGTTGATATTAAACATCGCTTCAAATTGTCGAGGGCTAACTTGCATGAACGGCCGGTTGAACGTAACGCCGGCATTGTTCACCAGACAATTCACAGTGCCAAGAAATTCCACTGCGCGTTCGGCCAGTCCAACTGCCTCGTCAAGATTATTGAAATCGGCGCGAAATGCGGTGGACTTGCGCCCCAGCGAGGACGCCTCTTCTACAGCCGCGGTCACGGCGGAGTCATCTTGCACATAGTGAAAGACCACATCGGCGCCCTGCTGGGCGAACTCGCGCCCGATCTCGAGCCCGATGCCGGTGTCCGACCCTGTTATAAGGGCCTTTCTCCCATGCAGCTTCATTCGCTCAGTCATCGGATGCGGTAAGGTTCCTCAGCGTGCCGCTTCTTGCTGGTGATCTCATTCTGGAAAAAAGAACGCTCGGCCGTTCGCAACTATCGCTCGGCGGTCAGCCATGCCCGGATCAGCCGCTTTTTATAGCAGCCACAATCTACTGCCCTGCCTCCAAATGTGTCAACAGCAATGTCAACTTTAGGTGGGGTTTCGCCATTGCGTTCCTCGTGTGAGGGACTCACCCGGGAAGGACGGCGCAGACAGCTAGGAACTTGTTGAAAAACGTCGAACGTCACGCAGATTGAAAAACTGAATCGCTCTACAAAGCCCGCAGAGCGATCGGTAATGTTTCAGTGAGGGGTTTGGTATCCCGATATTTGCCACATTCCGAGACCTGTAAGTGTTTTTCAACAAGTTCCTAGTGGTTGCCGTACGTGATGGCGAGAGTTGCCGATGCCAGCATAATGAGTCCGCCCCATAAGGCGAGGCGTGAGAGACGGCTAATGCCCTGCCACTCCCCGGCAATCCAACCCGAGACATTCGCTGTCAGAATGATGCAAATTTGATAAATACTCCATCCGATCGATGCGCCGACAACTCCTAGTAGGGTCGTGGCAGATCCGTAGATTGCAACCGATCCCATCCACAGAGCACCCATGACGGCTCCCAGAAGAATCTCCGGCCAAACCGGTAGAAAGTTCGCCCAACTCTTTTTCCGCTGGATGAGCCAAAAAGCGTACAGGAGATTCGGGACCGCTCCTCCGGCAAGAGCGATGGGCCACACGGCATAGGGAGCGTCCGCGCGGGCGGTATGGAACAGAAGGGCTTCACGGATTAAGCTATCCCCAAAAGCTAGGGCATAGCTGAGCATGGGGGCCAACAGTCCCGCAGCCGTGGCAAGCAAAACACCTACCGCATAGGATCTTCCTGCCGCCCCGACCGCGTCCCCTTGCTGTTCCCTCTCTCTGCGTCGGCCGGCCCAACTGCAAACGAAGACACCGACAAGCATGAGGACCATCCCAAACAAAAGCACCGGACCGTGGCCGGTGATGAGGACCTTCGGGTGTTGCAATAGGATCGGGACGAGGGTTCCGAGGGCGGCACTTAGGCCGATTGTGATGGCGAAGGACAAAGCCATTCCGATATAGACAACGGCCAGCCCGAACAACACCTGCGCGATTCCCCAACCAGCCCCGTAGAGAAATGGGATAACGAAGCTGCCGAATTGCGTTTTGGCGTAGACCGCCGGCAGATTTCGCACCCGACAGAAGGCGAGAATCCAAGGCAACAGGACCAGTGCTACCAGAGAGAAAACAATCCAGGTGTTTTCCCAGCGCCACCTGCGTTGGTATTTCAGGGGTACCATGCAATTTCCGGCCATGACTCCGCCGAGCATGGCCAGTAAGACGCCGAGACCTGTCTCCATGTGCCATCCCTTTTCGTGGGTGCAACCGACTCCGGCCCTTCGAAATGGCCGCGGATCGGGTAGAGCGACCGACCCATTCTTCACTTCGCCGCAGCGGCGTGTCAACATCTATGTTGACATATGCGGTTTTGTACTAAACCTTTAAACATCCTGGGATCTCTTAGCTTTTGACGCGCATTTTCTTGCTCGGCTTCTTGCCGGCACTCCGTCGCCTGCAGCCTGTTCTTTGCAAATGCCGCTGATTCTGGTAGCGTGACTACACGTCGCCACATATGCCTGAAAACAAAGAACGACATCGTCTGACTGCGACTGAGCGGGTCGAAGAATATGTTCGACAAGCTATCTATCGGGGTGCGCTGAAACCTCGGGAACGAGTAATCGAAGAGGATGTAGCCAAGCGTTTGAAGTGCAGTCGGGGTCCCGTCCGTGAGGCCCTTCTGCGGCTCGAACGCGATGGTTTGATCGTAACGGTAGGTCGGCGAGGGACCTTCATCCGAGACATTTCCGCGGAGTCAATCGAGGTGATCTTTAGCATGCGCGGCAAGCTTGAGGCTCTTTGCGTTCGCTACCTGCGCGAACGATTGACTCCGGAAATGGAGACAACACTACGCGAAGCTCTAAAAGATATGAAGTCAGCCTCACGGAATGGCGATGAGGCTTTTCTAGCTGCTGATATGAACTTCCATCAAACCATCTGGAAGCTCTCCCACCGTGCGACCCTCGAAAACAGCCTGAGCAAGATCATGAATCCATTTATCTTCATGTTGGCTCGAGCTTATTCGAACCAAAGCTCCATGGCTGTTCGCTACAAAGAGCATGCACAATACCTCGAAACAATTCTGACGGCGCCGATCGCCAAGGTAGAGCGTTCTGTGGAAAGCTATTTCAACGCAAAGGCAGAAGAAGTTCTCTCTCGAATCCGGCCGCCATTTCTCGCCATGGATCAAGGCGCGCCACAGCCCGCCAGTCGATCAGGCCTCGATCGGACCAGCCTGTCGAGGCTTCACGGCTAGGCCGAGCTGAATGGCTCTCCTATCTTTTTTTTGCGGATAAATGGATGTCAACATTATTGTGAGCATCACTCGGCGTCATGAGTAGAGTTTCGAAATTGGGGTTCGCCTGACCCGAAGTGCGGGGCCGCGACCATCTTCCGAACTCGCGTAATCTACCCCATCACTGGAGACGAATTGAATCGGCGGGACTTCTCAAAACTCTGCGCTTCAGCTGCCATGACGGGCCTGTGGTGGGACGGCGCACGCTCTCCAGCGGAAACGTCCGCGCTGTGGTCGCAGGTTGCGCTTACCGATGATCGGTCTGCTTATGCCCGGCGTGAGGGAAAAAGCTGGGTCATGGGCACTTCGCAAATGGAGCAAAAAGTCACATTGGACGGCGGTCGATTCCTCCTAACTTCTTTCCGAAATAAGCTCTCGCACCGTGAGTATCGGAATCATGGAGACCATCCCGATCAGATCCGGATGAGAGTCGACGGTGTTTCTATAGACTCTCCAGCCTGGCACTGGAAGCTATTGGATGAGCGCCAGCAAGTACTCCCCCAGGGACAGCTTCTGCTGGAAATCAGGCTCTCTGGTGGTCCCCTCGAGGTCACAAAACACTGGATCATCTATCCGCATACTGCAATCATTCGTGAATGGCTGACGATTGAGAATACCTCGATACGAACTCTGCAACTTGATGAATTGTTCTTCTTCAATACGAGATGCTTGGGCAGCGATCCGGACAGTCTAGAGCTTAACTATTTGAGCGGTGGCGGAAACTTCAACGGGAGTCAACTGCTTAAAACGGAACAGGTACACCGTGACTATCGGCGTATCTTCGACTCCAATGTGGGCGTGCAGAAAGGTAACTACAGCGCGTACCTGCCACTAATGCTGTTACGCGACATTACATCGAATGACAGCTTGGCGATCGGGTGGGACTATATGGGCCACTGGTCGCTCCAGGTTGGTGATCTTACGGGCGAGCAGATTGGTGTGGCTCTACAAGTGGCTGGCTTTGACCAAGCTCTCTTGCCTGGCAACCGGGTCACGACCCCCAAGGCCTTCGCCGGGGCACTGTCAGGAGATCTCGATGAGATCGGGAACCAGATCCTCGACTGGCAATATCGGTATCTGTGGGAATTTACGAATCCTGAGTACTTTGGCAAGACCCGTTGGGCGGTCGATTGGCCTTCGCCTTGGATCGGCGACGGTGGAACCCCATGCGCAGATAACTGGGGCCGCAGACTCTCTTCAGATTTGCGTTACACGGATCTCTTGCGCCAGGCCGGTGGCGATATTCTTTGGGACGACGCTGGTTGGTACGATCGCTGGGGCGACTGGAACGGCCCCGATTGGCGCTTGACCACTTCTTACCTGGAAAAGCATGGAATGCGTTGGGTTTTGTGGCAGCCTTCGTTTCTTGCCACGGCCGAAAGTAAGGTTGCGCGGGCGCACCCGGAATGGCTCATCGCCGGCCAGATGGCCTTCGAGCAATCCATCCCCGAGACAACCGCCTGGCAGAAGCAGCTTCTGGACCACAATGTCGCCGCCTGGCGAGACTTCCAATGGCGCTACGATATCGCCCCTGCGGCGAGCGCGAGCGATACCAAACTCCTAGCTGCCGACCAGCAGTTTCGCAGTCTCATCGAGCAGTTCAAGATCGCGCACCCGGGAAGCGGAGTCGATGCGTGCGATGGCGGAGGACGTTGGATTAGCTACGACCTTGCACGGCTTGCCGAGTCTGGAGAATGCACGGATGGCGGCGTTGGCCCCTACAGCGGCTATTACAGCTCTCTGCTTGTTCCTCCTGACAAGCTTCACAACATCACGGATTTTGATCACACTTTCTATCGGCCATCGAGTGATCGTACCCACCTGGCGCTGAATCCGAGTTGGTACCGCGACCCAGGGGATGGAGAGAACATTGAGGCGATCCGGAAGGACTGGGAGATTTACCACTACCTGATCGCGCAGAACGTCGCTGGACGCTGGAGCCATGTTTTTCGGCCACGTGTCGCGGGAGATGACCCAATCTGGTATTTCCAGCGAATGGATTCTAGTGGCAATCGTGGAATCATTCTCACCAAGCATGCCAAGACAGGGACCACCTACTTTCTCATCAGTACGCCCGTGGCGAATACGGACAATGATCGCTGGGAAGGCGGCCCTGCAGAGATGGGGCAGGTACTGACCACTTCGGCAGCGTCTCTCGACACCGGCATCTATGCCGACCCGATCGATCACGACTATCGGTACTACGGTGTGCCGGGAGAGGTCTTCGGCCCCCTGTCGTTTCGCTATCAAACTCCGCAAGGCGGCCGGCCGTTTGTCACGCAAATTGTCAAACGCGGCGTAGCGCGGCGTATGGACCAACGCTTTTTCGGCATCTCATTCCAGACCGGGGCCGAGCCGCTCAACATATCAGAGCTTGGACAGTATGATCCGGGGAAAAATAGAGGCACCTATCAACTCACGATCCTGCGAGCGTCGGATCAAAAGGTTCTCGGTTCAGCCACTCTTGATATGAGCCAGACTCAAACGGACGCCGTAGGCTTCAAATACGCGAAGCTGGCCGCGCCCATTCGCCTGGAATCGGGGCTTGAAGAGCCCATCCGCCTCTACCCACGCGGACTCAATGTTGACCAGATCTACGAGGTGGAGAGTATCCATGGTAGGCTCCGCATGCATGAGACCGGCGCGAAACTGATGTCGAACGGTATTCGTCTCACAACCGTTCCTGCCGGAGAACTGATTTTTTTAAATCTACCCGATCACCCGGGATCGGGAGCGAGCAGATTGACGCCCCAACCCCCTTCCCATGTGACCAAGCGGGTAGGTACCAACCTTGGCGTCCAAGGGATTGAAATTGCCTGGTCACCTGCCCGTAGCAACCAGTGGATCTCTTACTACGAAATCCTCAAAGATGGTTCCGTCACCGGGAAGGCCGCCAAGGGCACCTTTTTCTTCGACCATTCACCCGGCGCCCGTCACCACATCGATGCGCGCTACGAAGTACGCGCCGTGAACGGTGACGGCAATCACAGTTCTCTGATTGCTGCTCGGCCTCTCGCGGGCGATCCGGAAAGCCATGAACCCCTTGGCGAGTTCGCACGAACGCAGGCCGAAAATGGCTGGAGGTATTAGCAGTCCTTCGCAGCGCCGATCTATGAAGAACTAACCTGGCAACACGAGGGCTATGAGGGGTCCTGGGCAGGGTCGGGCAGGGGGCGCGTTGGGAGGATATGGATGCAGCCATCTGAGTCGGCAGAGATCGCGAGAACCTTCGTTGTTGCCAGGAAGGCATTGGCCACGCTCTCGGGTGAAATTCAAAAAGACCCGAGCGCCGATCCACGCTTCCGATCCCTGGTCAGGATCGAGCACAATCAGGAGCACATCTGGCCGCCTTCCGAGTGGGTTACCGTACCACCCTTCGGCAGACCACTGGAGTATCAACTAAACGATCTTCGAGTTCGTCAGGGCGATACCATCCGCTTTGTTGCTAAGAGAAATGAGGCGCAACGCGCAGACCCGATCATCTGGAATCCGCGGATCATTCTCCGTTCCTAGCGCTATCCGCGCCTTAGCTCCTCTTCACCAATGTCGCCCCTCCGTCGACAAGCAGTGACGAACCTGTCATGTAGTCGGAATCGCTACTGCATAGGAATGCATAGGCATCGGCGACGGACTCTGCACTTTGCATCTCGTTGAGCGGAATGGCGGCGGCCACTCGATCACGAAACTCAGGATCGGCGTCGTGCAGCCTCTTGCTCAAACCTGCGAAAACGATGCCGGGAGCCAGCAGATTGACGCGAACTCCCTCGGAAGCAAGCTCTTGCGCCATAACCATGGCCATCATCTTTACCGCAGCCTTGCTAGCAATGTAGGAGGTTCCCAACGGAAAGGGCATATCCTGCACCCAACTTCCGGTGAAGAGAATCTTTCCCCGAACCCCGTGTTCGGATGCCGGCTGTTTCACCATCAAGCGGGCGGCACGCTGCGCGAGACGGAAGGCGCCAAAGAAATTTACCTCCATCGTGCTCCGCAGATTGGTCTCATCCAGTTCGAGGAACGGCTCATTCGCTACCATCCCTGCGTTGGCGATCGCCACATCAAGGCTGCCATGAATTTCCACCGCCTTCTGGAAGGCTGAATCGACAGACTCGTTGCTGGTTACATCGCAATAGAGATAGGTGAGTCCCTCATTTCCAGACAGGTCAGAGGAAATGGCGTCCTGCGGAGCACGGTCCAGAAGAATTACCCGGAAGCCCTCCCGCAATAAACGACGGCCCGTCGCTTGCCCGATATCACCGCAGCCACCAGAGATTGCTACGACCCTGCTTCGTTGCCGGAGTCCGCTCATCGAAATCTTTCCTCATTTCCCACCATAATGTCTGTTACGTAATCGCATAGTGTTCCATATCAATCCCCGAGGTGGCTCAAAGGCGCCTCGGCTATTCCTGATGACTCAGATACTGTAGTAATTGTTTGTCTTCCATGTTGTCAACGATCTAGTTGACAGCCAAATAGTGGGGGGGGTAGACTTCGGCGTCGGCACTTATTCAGGATGATTAGGACGAGCCGCCGAGATGCTGAAAAGCAGTTTTCTCATTGAGGAAAAACTCTAAGTGGCCAGTCGATTGGCTCAGGTCCTGAACAGTTGCATGGCTATCCTTCAAGACACATAGGCAATCGTAAGTTTGAGACATACATATGAATTCAGATTCCAACTCTTTAAGCGGTCGCGTCGTGCTCATCACGGGTGCTGCCCAGGGATTAGGTTTGGCAACCGCTTCCGCCTACGCCCGCTGTGGCGCGAAGCTGGCACTCGTTGACCTGAATAAAGATTCGCTCAACGCTTCCGTCGCTGATCTGCAACAGAATGGCGCCGAATGCATCGCTATCGTTGCCGACATCGCGGCCAGTGGGGCGGCTCACCATATCGTTCAACAAGCCACGCAGCACTTCGGCCGTCTTGACATTCTGATTAACAACGCGGGTGTATCTTCTGTCGAGGCTCTTCTCGATGTGACGGAGCGAGAGTGGGACAAGGTCTTCTCCGTAAACGTGAAGGGGTTGTTCTTCCTGCTGCAGGCTGCGGCGCGAGTCATGAAGGAGACTGGAGGTGGCAGGATCGTGAATGTGTCCTCACCGGCCACCAGAATGACATTAACCAACTACACCTCCTACGCCACCTCCAAAGCCGCGGTCGATTACATAACGCGTACCGCTGCCGCGGCTCTTGGCGTATACCGCATCACGGTGAATGCAGTAGCTCCTGGGCGAATGGATACCCCAATGCAGCGGGAAACGGAAGAAGCCAATGCCACGGCCGCGGGGCTTGATCTTCGCGCGTACATGGAATCCCGCACGGTGGATATTCCACTTCGTCGGCGCACCACTACCGAAGAAGTAGCAGAAGGCATCCTGTGGCTTACAACCCAGACGGCCTCCTATGTCACGGGAAATCGCTTGAATATTTCGGGTGGTTTGGAGCTTAACTGAGATGCATGTCATTGCTGTCGCCACTCCGTCGAGAAGTGGGCGCTCGTCCCCCAACCCAGGAGCAAGCTCTCTGCCGCTTTGGCATTTGATGATCTTGTCCGCTTCTTTGATACGATGTGGGCATAGACCGAGACCGGAGGCGAGATGCGAATCGTCAAGATCGAGACCATTCGGCACACGGCGCTGCCAAACAGTCTTTGGGTGCAGATCCATTCCGACGATGGCCACATTGGTCTAGGAGAAACTTTCTACCTTCCGGGAGCCGTCGAGGCTGTCATCCACGATGTCATCGTGGGCTTTGTACTTGGACGGTCGCAATATGAGACCGAAAGTATCTGGGATCAGGTATTCAGCTACTGCAATTTTTTTGGATATGCCGGTGCCGAGATGCGCGCGTTATCCGCGATCGATATCGCACTGTGGGATCTGGCAGGACAGAGCGCCGGCCAGCCCATCTATAACTTGCTCGGCGGAAAGGTGCGAGATGGCATTCCCATCTACAATACCTGCGTCGACACGGAAGCCCATCAGGATCAAGCCGCGTTTCTGGAACGTCCCGGCGCGCTTGCGAAAGAACTGATTTCTCAGGGCATCCGCGCGATGAAGATCTGGCCATGGGACCGTTTTGCACCCATGATGAAGACGACGGGCGCGTTTGGGCCGGCCGGACAATCCGCAATGGGACCGTCTGGCTCATTCCTCACCTCACGCGACCTCGAAAGCGGACTCAGCATCGTCAAAGCCATCCGGGATGCGACCGGCAGTGATATGGAGATTGCCATCGAGGGCCATTCCCGCTGGGATCTAAATTGCGCCATCCGCATCGCCCGGGCACTTGAGCCTTACAACGTGCTCTGGATGGAAGACATGATGAAGCCGGACAGTGTGACGGATCTTGCCCGACTCGCGCATGAGACCCGCGTACCGCAGAGTGTGAGTGAGCGCCTCTTTACGCGGTATGGTTTCCGGGAGGTTCTCGAAGCCCGTGCCGCCCACATCATCATGCCTGATCTAATTTGGACCGGCGGCATAACGGAGGGCCGCAAGATCTCCATCCTGGCTGACTCGTTTCATCTGCCCATCGCACCTCATGACTGCACCGGCTTGGTGACGATTTTTGCCAATCTTCACGTTTGCGCCGTGAGCACCAACGCCATGATCCTCGAAACCGTACGAGGGTTCTACCGCGGTTGGTACCAGTCGGTGTATACCGAAAACGTCATGATAGAGAACGGTTACGCTTCCTTCCCCGTGGCGCCGGGATTGGGGACCCAGCTCAAGCCGGAATTTCTCACGGATGCGCACACATCGAGCAGGATTAGCGGCCCCTCTTAGTTGCGCGGAAGTGCAGGCTCTTGTCCCAGCCGCCGTTCCCATCCCGCCAGATGAATGTTCAAGTATGCAGAGGGGTCATAAGGATGTTGCCTAGCTATCTGCAGATTGAGATCCACGCCAAGGCCAGCTCCTTCTGGAAGTGTCAAATGCCCAGTTTTCGGATCAAGCGTGGGTGTCCAGGTCACGAGATCCTTCGTCCATGGCTCATTGAAAGGATCAAAGTGCTCCTGAATCAAAAAGTTCGGTACACAGGCAGCAATCTGCAGGCAAACGGCAGTCGCCACCGGCCCACCGCTCTGGTGCGGAGCGATCCAACTGCCATGGGCAGCGGCTAGATCAGCAACGGCCAGAGTATTACGAATGCCACCAAGGCTCATCGGCTCAGGTTGAAAGATATTTATTCCGCCCCCAATGGCGAGGGTATAAAACTGGCCGACCGTGTCATACATCTCGCCGGAGGCGACCCGGATCGGAGACCGGTTGGCCACGGCGTTGGTAGGCGCTTCGCGCTCCCGTGTGGTGGGCTCTTCCCACCAATAGATATCGAGAGGCGCGAGCTTCTCCGCGGCTCGCAGCGCTTCGCTTTCCGTGAAGCGGGCATGGACATCGATCAGGATACGCAATTCGGGAAATCGGGCACGCAAAGCGGCCACGATATCGTAAGCCAGTTGGAGTTCCCCGCTCTCAATGAAATGTTCTGATGTACCAAATGGATCCATCTTTAACGCGTGGAAACCCTTTGCGACAGCGTGCTCAGCCATCTGTACGAAATCCTGAGAAGATCGCTCGCTCCGATACCACCCATTGGCATAACAAAGAATGGAGTTCCGGACCCTACCTCCCAGCAATTGCGATATGGGCACACCCAAGGACTTGCCGAGAATATCCCAGCAGGCAACCTCTATTGCGGCCACGGCCGTGCGGTGAATGTGGCCTGCATCAAGCGAGACGCTCTCCATGAGACGTTGGGATAGAGCTGTGACCTTCCGCGGATCCTGACCGATCACAAGATGTTCCAGCTCATGGATCGCAGCTTCGGTAGTCCGGATAAAGCCGTTCAACGTGCCCTCGCCGATGCCATGCAAACCCTCATCCGTACACACCTTGACGAAGAGCCAGTTTTTCCAACCGGCACCCACTGCGATCGTTTCGAGTGAAGCAATCTTCATGGCAATCCAGAGACCCGGCGGAACCCCGTGTTTCAGCGCGGCGGTTCGCCGTCCGTCAATTCCAAAGCCGCTGCCGCGATATGATTCGCCGTCATGCGATAGCGCTCGATCAGGTATGGAATCGAACCACTCTCGCAAAAACAGTCCGGAATACCAATCCTGCGCATCTTCACGGCAAATCCCGCATCGACCACCGCGTCGGCAACGGCGCTGCCCAGGCCACCGGTGACGAAGTGATTTTCCGCCGTCACAACCCGCGGAACCCTTCGAAGAAGGGACAGGACACCATCCACATCGAAGGGTTTGACTGTGCTGACGTGAAGGAGCGCGGCGCGGATGCCGCCTTTTGCGAGCTGGGCAACAGCCTTGAGGGCACGGCTGGTCATTAGGCCTGTGCTTACGATGGCGACATCGGCTCCGTCGCAGAGCAGCTTCGCCTTTCCCAGCTCAAATTGATAGTGAAGCGGATCGAAGACGATTGGCACCTGGCCACGCAACAGTCGCAAGTACACCGGCCCACGATGCGCAGCGATCACCGGGATGATTTGGGTCAACTCGGTCGCGTCACATGGATCGATTACGGTGAGGTTGGGAATAGACCGCATCAGCGCGAGATCCTCGATGCCTTGGTGGGTGCCCCCGTAGCCCGTGGTCAACCCAGGCAGTCCGGCAATGATCTTGACGTTGGCGCTCCCCAGCGCCGCACCGATGGCGATGAAGTCATAGGCTCTCCTGGTCGCAAAGACGCAATAGGTCGTGGCAAAAGGAATGAAGCCGGTGCGCGCAAGACCGGCTGCCACTCCCATCAGGTTTTGTTCCGCCATGCCAACCTGGAAGAAGCGCTTGGGAAAGCGCTCCGCGAAGAGATGAATATCGGTGTACTTTCCAAGGTCTGCAGTGAGACCTACGATGCGCGGATTGGCTTCGGCAGCTTCAATCAGGGCATGGCCGAACGGCGCATTTGTGGTCTGTTCCGCTCCGTCGGTGTCGGAACTCAGGATGTTGCCCGTGACGCGGGCCTGGGCGAGAACGGTCTTCGGCTGGAGTGTACTCATCAGATTTTCTCGTTGGATGGAGAGGCTGCCGCCTCAAGCTGTTCGCGTAACATTCGCCATTCATCCGCATCCACGCGGATAAAGTGATTCTTTTCCCGTATTTCAAATGCCCGCACGCCCTTTCCCATCATCGTGTCCAGAACCACCGCGTGGGGCTTTCCCGGGACTGTCTTGGCCTGATCGATTGCGCCGAGGATGGCCGCAACACTGTTTCCATCTATCCGCTGCGTATCCCATCCGAAAGCCTTCCATTTCTCGTGGACCGACTCAACGTTCATCACCTGAGAGGGAGGGCCGTCCGCTTGCTGGTTGTTGCAATCGATAAATGCGAAAAGATGATCGAGCTGATGATGGGCCGCGGCCATCGCCGCCTCCCAGGTCGCGCCCTCCTGCAGTTCGCCGTCCGAAAGGAGGTTGAATATACGTGAAGGCCTTCGATCGAGCCGAACGCCAAGCGCCATTCCCACAGCTTGGCCAAGCCCGTGCCCCAGCGATCCGCCGGTCATTTCAAATCCCGGGGTGATCTCACTGCCTGCCATTTCGAGTCTGGATTCATCCGCGCCGTAGGTGTCGAGCTCTTCGATGGGGATCACACCTGCTTCCGCCAGAGCCGCATACAAACCGATCGAATAGTGTCCGATAGATAAGAGGAAGCGATCGCGATCCAACCACGCCAGATTCGCTGCGTCGTATTTCATCTCGCCAAAGTAGAGCACCGCCAATAGATCAGCTATTCCCAGGCCTTGGCCGACGTACCCCTGCCCGACCGTTTCAGCCATGCGAAGCACGTGCCGCCGCATGTGAAGCGCTCGCTGCTCAATCGAGGAAACCTTGGAAAGTTGCGCCGAACTCTCGACCCTGCTAATCAATGCTGTCCCCTTCACTGCCTCGCTTGCCCGGGTATAGGATTAACTTTCGTATGCTGTGTGCTTTCAGACAGAGCCATACCGTAGACGCTTAGGGCCTAGTGAGCCGCACAGGATGCGGAAGGGTTCAGCCTGACCCGCAAATCGTGGCGCTACACGCATCCCATCTGTTCCCGGAGAATTCAAACCGGCGGCAAAGAGAACCGCCGATTAAGCAATCGCCTATCCGGTATTCACGGCCTTCACAAGCCCACCATCGAACTTATAGTGAACCATTCACGGCTGTGTCAAGACAAACATGGCGACAGTTTTGTCGACAGTCTTGGTTAAATCAGAGTGACTCTTGTGGGCGGCGACCAGCAATTCACTTCGATGACGACTACTCTTTTCGGATCGAGTTGTTGACCTCTACTGCCTTGCCCTTTCCGCACGGGCCAGTTCACTTCTAGTTGCAATTGAAGGGCCTGATCTCCAAGCTCAAAATACGGTCGGTAGGTAACGTCCGCGTTCTTCTCCTGAGGTCCTCCGTCTGTGTTAGAACTGTGTTTGTGCTGAAGGACAAGGCTAAATCGGCCGGGAATTCCGCCACCGAACGGGTGGAAGTTTACATTCGGGACTCCATATATTCAGGACTGTTCAAGCCTCGGCAGCGTTTGACGGAAGAAACTCTTGCCAAAACACTTCATTGCAGTCGCGGTCCCATCCGTGAGGCTATTTTGCGCCTCGAGCGAGATGGCCTCGTCGAGACCGTTCCCCGGCGCGGCACGTTCATCCCAGATATTTCCGCGGAATCGATCGAGGTTGTCTTCAGCATGCGCGGCAAACTGGAAGGCCTCTGCGTGCGTTACATGCGTCAGTCGATGAATGCAACTAAGGAGCAGACGCTCTCTTCCATCCTGGAAGAGATGAAGGCCGCTACCAAGGACGAGGATAATGAGCGGTTTCTCGCGGCCGATCTGGAACTCCACCACACGATCTGGCGCTTTTCCGAACGCGAGGCGCTCGAACGCACTCTTTCGAACGTCATGAACCCGCGCGTTTTCTTGATCGCTCGGACATTTTCAAGTGCCTTGCCGATCCGGCAGCGATATAAAGATCATGAAAAGTATCTGGACATTGTATTGTCGAGTCCAGCGTCGAAAGTCGAGATGGCGGTTGAGCAACATTTTTCGGAATTGCATGACCGAATTTTCGGCGGCCATTCCGCAAGACACTTAATTGGCGTCCTGTAGTTGTCTCGGACCTCTAGACCGGTGAGGCGCCGCAATGTCCTTGATTTGGGACTTAGACAGAGTGCGCTAAATCCGATCGCATCCGTAAACTTGGGAAGCTAGTTTGCTTCCCAAGTCCTTCCGATCAAGAATTTAGCGCAATACTCGCTGCTTGGCTCGCAGCATCCCCCTCACAGCCGCGAGAACGCTGATCAGAAGCTCAAGTGCGCCCCGATCTGCATGCGTCGCGGAAAATCAACCGTGCCAGTGATTTGTCCTGCCGTACTGGTATCCACGGAGGCGTTTGGAGCCGCCAGATTCGTATTGTTCAAGGCGTTGAAGATATCCCAGTTGAGTTTGAGATGAGCTCTTTCAGTGATGGCTATGCTCTTGGATACAGAAATATCCGTTGAGAAAAAGCGTGGCCCAAGCAGAAGGCCGTTCGCCGTATTTCCGTAAGTAAATGGCGCAGGGACGGAGAACTCAGTGGGGTCGAACCACAGATGGCGGTTGGGATTGGGGACCTTACCGCTGCCGTCTCGATTAGGCCGGAGACTGATCGTAGAATTCAAGGAAGCGTTGTTGGCTAATTGTGGGGTGAAGTATTGTCCTGCCTCAAAGTTGACAATACCGCTCAGCTGCCAGCCCCCAACCAAGGTATCTGCTGCCCGGCCAAGGTCGGCGCCAAGGAGCTTGCCTCGGCCGACCGGAATCTCCCACGTTACCGCGGAAATCCATGTATAAGGCCGCGTAGTACTTGAATTCCCATAGTTGCTCGCAAAGTTGAACTGATTCTGCGGACCGTATACTCCTTCGTCCAGGGACTTATCCCAGGTGAAATTGCTCAACAGGTTGAGTCCGCCGCGAAAACGGGTGTTGACGGTCGCCTGCAGCGCATTGTAATTGCTTGTCAGTTCGGGATATCCGCTCAACTGCGTGTTGCGTTGATACTCTTCGACACTCCAGCCGTATTTCGCATAGTAAGGACGACGGCTGTTGAAATCCCCGGCACCCGGAACGGGAGCATTGACATCGATGTTGTCCCACAGATGCCGCCCGCGTGCACCAATGTAACTAAGCGACATCGAGACATTATCGCCAAGCGCCTGCTGCAACGTAACGTTCCACTGATCGTTATAGCTGTGCGGGTAGTCTCCGGTGCCGGGAAAGAACTCGCTAAAACCATTCGGAAGAGGAATGAGGCCATTGGGAGGGTAAGCAGGAAGTGCGGCTGGTTTCCCAGGCCCCTGATCAAGCGTGAAGGGCAACGCTGCGTAAGGGCTCTCACCAACAAATGACTGGCTTTGCTTAATCGGCCAACAGCAACCTTGGGTGCCGAACGTTGCTCCCGATGAGTTAAGAAAATAGCTGCGACCGAACCCGCCACGCAAAACGGTGTTTCGGAAGAGTTGATATGAGAGTCCGAGGCGGGGGGAATACTCGGTTTTCAGAGTTTGAACACCAGCATACTTGCCGGCCAGATTCGTCAACAGGATGTCGCCGGTGTTTAGGTTGATGTTGCCGACACTCTGCCCGTTTTGGGAGAAGATCGGGCTGTAGTAATCCCATCGCAATCCCAGGATCGCGGTGAGCCGTGGCGTAACTCGCCAGGTATCCTGCCCGTAAAAGCCCAGCTTCCATTGCTTTTCTTGGGGCTGAATCAACGTGATATCTCGTCCGAAGTTGTCGCTAAGGCCGAGGAGAAAGCTAGCCATACCCGACCCTGAATTGGGCACGTTAGAACTGCCGGTAAGGTTTTGCGAGAAGTCAAAAGAGCCACGTCCATTTACATCGGTTCGAATACCAAAGAACTTCTCAACATCTGCACCGAATTTGAAGGAATGACGCCCGTATATCTTGGTCCAGGTATCGAAAAACTCGAAGTTGGTTTCCCGTTCGAAGAACGGCAAGCCGATGTCACCCATCGTGAATGCACCGACAGGTCCATCGATCGTCAAAGTCGGCAGGCCGCGGGTAAACACAGTACCCAAGTTGATGTTGGGAATGCCAACCGTGGTTGCGGTGTCTTGGCTGGCATCGAGTTGCAGCTCCTGGATCAGGATCCGCGAGAACGCGAATCGAAAGTCCTGCTGCAACGTGGAGGAAAAAGTGCGCTGGTAGTTGACCGTCGTACTGTAGACGTTGTCCGTTGAGTCTCCCGAGTTCACCGCGCCTCCGAGCGGAGGGCCTCCTCCCGTAGCGCCAAAGACGTTGTCGGTATGGAAGTTGGCGTGAAAGTAGCTGAACTTACCGAAGATCACAGTCTTGGGGCTCACAAAATAGTCGATCCGCCCGTCCGCCTGCTGCTGGTCGAATATTGCAGGCCGGGTCACGGTGTAGTTGTTATCGGTTGCCGTGGGGACTGTTGGATTCGGGAGGAGAGCCAGAAGTTTAGTGGCCGCCGGACTGAGTCGTGAGGCGGGAATTATATTTCCCGCAAACTGGGTTCTTCCGGTCCCGTCCGCATTGCCCGTAGTCGGATCATAAATGGGATTGGTAGCCGCGACGGAACTGAAGTCTCCGCTCTTGAATGCCGCGATCGGGGCGGTATAGAGGCTGGAAGTCCCGAAGTGGTTCTGCATTCCCTGATAGTCGGTGAAGAAGAAGAGCTTGTCCTTCTTTATCGCTCCACCGATGCTGCCGCCGAACTGATTCCAAATATTCGGAGGCACTCCGTTGGGTTGGGTGAACGGGTTCGCAGCGAACCAACTGCCGTCGCGGTAGTACTCGAAGGCCGATCCATGAAGACTGTTTGTGCCTGACTTTGTGGTCACCAGAACGATGCCGCTGCTAGACTTCCCATACTCGGCATCGTAGTTACTGGTGGCAAAGCTCTCTTCCTGGACCGAATCCTGTGTGGGCACTAAAAGCGCGAGCGATTGGATTGGCTCGGTATTGTCGACACCGTCTAGAATCTGGAAGTTGCCGCCCTGACCTCCATTAATGTTGACGTTGAAGGTCTCGCCAGCATTCTCCGGGTGTAGGTCTAACTGGCCTCCGGGTATGGATGCTCCGGGAACCAGAAGGCTTAGGCGAGTGATGTTTCGGCCAAATGTGGGCAAGGCGCTAATTTCTTGTGCTCGGAACGTCTGCGTAACCTGTACTGAATCGGTTTGCAGAACCGGTGCACCTCCGGTCACCACTACCGTGCTGGTGGCCGCGCCAACCTGGAGTCCGGCGTCTATTCGGACCGAGATCCCGGCGTCGACCTGGATGGCCTGTCGAGCAAACTGCCGAAAAGCCGGCTTGCTGACGGTGACGGAATAAATCCCTGGTAGCAGACTGTCGAATCGATAGATCCCGGAGCTATTGCTAATGCTCTGTGTGGTCACGCTGGTAGCAGCTTCCGTCGCTTCCACGGTGGCTCCGGGGACTGCGTTTCCCGAATTGTCGCTCACATATCCCGTGATAGCGCCTGTGACTGCTGTTTGGGCATGCGACCACGATACGCTCGATGCAAAAAGCATCGATGCCAGCACGAGGATGCGAACCTTTGCCACATTCATCCTGATCTCCTCCATCAAGTGCGCCGCATTCCTCACGCGTAACCCGTCTCTAAGAAGTCCGACCTTTTGCCTGATGAAGGCCTGGCGACTATTCCGACGGCGACAACCGAGTGGAAATGCGTTTCGCCGTCAACATGCGCATAACACATAGCTGAAACCCGTCCTGGAACCCACCGGTCCTCTGAAAATGTCTGGAGAACGCTACTTTTCATAGGCTTCAATCTCCAGACATCAACCTGTTGATGGGCATTTGGGCTTGTTATTGCGCATATGCAAGGGTCCCTTATCGAGCGCGAGCCGGACGATAAATCCGGCCTACAACGTCTGTCAAGACGAAAATGTCAACAGTACTGACGACATTAATCGACTACATCTGTTGATCACTTTGCTTTCGGCCTTCTCCTCAATCGCAGACGATGCGCTGTGAGGGCGCGTGGTTCTTCGGCTGAGCAGATCGTCGCCTTCGGTCTTTGGGGAAAGCCTCTTCTTTCTTCGCGAGGAGTAACAGGTCTCTAGTGAGAAATAAGGCCCAGTATTGTGGAGAACTCAGCCAACGCTGTTGGCAGCATTGTTTACAATTTGGCGTTACACTTGGCTGGCATTGGCAGGCGAGCTCGAAACTGTCAGAGCGGTACCCGCATGGGCTCCGTCTGTGATGCCCATGCTGAGCGAAGGTACTTGGCCAGCAATGCGTCAACACGAAGTCTAACCGACAGGATGCAAACGATGACGAATTCTTCAAGACGACGTGGAATAAGCCGGCGCGATTTCTTTGAAGGCGCAGCTGCCGGTTTGGTGCTCTCAGTATTAGACACGCGCAGCGGGAATGGAGAGCAATCCCAGGACGCAACATTCCGCTCCGATGGTTTCTCCCTCACAATGTCGGTCACGCGAGGCGGACAAACACGGCTTCGCTCCCTTCAAAATCCGAAATCTAACTTCGAGTGGATTCGTCCCGGCGCTCTGATCGAGCCGGTGTGGAAAGCAGCCAAGACGCCGGACCAGGCTTGGACTGCTCGGTCTAGCATCCTCGATCGCGCCGCTAAGGGCGATCGTTTCACGGTGGCATCGCAAGCTGGCCAAATACGTGCAAACCTTGCTCTGCAGGCCGTTTCTGATTCTCCGGTAGTCGAATTAGTGACGGAATTTCAGAATGCAGGAAAGACTACCTATCCGTCCGTCACTGCATTCGGTCCTTTTCGCATGGCGCTGCGCGATGACATTGGGCCCCTGCGTGTCCATGTAGTGAACCGAAACAAATATGGATTGGAGTCAATGCCAGTGGCGGAGACGATCGCTGTTTCCGGAGGTCATTGGAATGCTCCGCAATATGGTGGACTGATTGTTCTCGAAGCAATCCAAAAAAGGGAATACCTGTTGGTTGGAATTGAGTGGGAACGTGACTGGCATTACCGCATCGTGAAAGATACGAGCGGCAGTTGGCTCAGCGTCGAAGTCGGTGATCTTATCCATAACATGGCTCCCAACGAGAAGCTCGCAGTTCCCCGCGTCTTCATTGGGCTGGCGGCGGGCGATTTGGAAGAGGCCTTCCTCGTGGCGCGACATTATATGCAGCGTCACGTATTCCCGGAGGCGCTCAAGAACTGGCCATGGGTCGATTATGACTTTTGGTCAACCGATGGGACAGGAGTCGAAAAGGCGCTCTTCGGCGAAGTGGACTTCTCCGTGGGTCTAGGCGTGGATCTCTTCTGCATGGATGCAGCTTGGTACACGGGTTCGTCGACCAAAGGCACTGGAGACTGGGGCTGCGGGCTGGGCAATTACACGGACGACCGAAAAAAATATCCTAGCGGTCTGGCTGCCATATCGCGCCGCATACACCAAGCCGGCATGAAATTCGGCTTATGGGTTGGACCAAATATCGTAGACAGCCGTCTCGTGGGAAGCGTCATACCACAACAGTGGACTGCACAGGTCGACGGAAAGGACCAGACACTTCACCCTGGAGATTGGGAAAGCGCGGCCACCCAGGTGTGTCTTGGATGCCGTCCCTATATCGAATTTCTCAAGCAGGAGCTGACTCGAATTGTCCGGGACTTTCAACTCGATTGGCTTAAGTGGGACAACTCCGGTATTCCGGGTAGCCCCGCAAGCGGATGCAACCGCACAGATCATGGTCATCAGGCCGGAGATGCCAGCTACGCCTCGCTAGTTGGGCAATACGAGATCTTTCAGCATCTCCACCAGCTATTCCCGAATCTTGTCTTGGAACAGTGTGGGTATGGCAGCCGGCTCGACTACGGATTAGCACGTACGATCCGAGCAAACTGGCTGAGCGATGCAAGCTTCCCGTCCGACGCAGTGCGCCGCAACGCTCTGGCAGCAGCTTATCTGTACCCCAGCGCCGACAATGGGGCGTGGATCGTTGTGGAAGATCCGGACTTGCTTAAGGATGCAGGAAACTCGGCACTACTCGACACAATCTTCCGCAGCCGCATGATCAGCCTGTTCGGCTTCGGTACCATCAATGGGCAGTTGAAGCAGCGAGTCTCTCTGTTTCCTGAGCCAGTCCTGGCGGCCGCTCGACGAAATACCGCACTGTACAAGCGCTATCGTCATCTATTGCAGCATGACTGCCGCCGCCTGCTGAATCCTAGCGACTCGGCCGACCCGCTGCAGGCCGTTCAGTTCACTTCACCGGATGGTGAAGAGGCGGTCATCGTGGTATTCCGGGGCGAAAGCACCAAAGACTCGGTCCAGTTACCACTTCTTGGGTTACAGAGGGAGCGCAGCTATGAAGTTACATTTGCGAATGACGGTTCAGTGACAGAAAAAAAAGGAGAGGAACTCCTCTCCCATGGCATCGCCGTCTCGCTTCCATCGCGATCGATCTCGGAGATCGTGCTTATGAAGGCGCGATAGACCGTGCATGCATAAGTTGCACCGTATCAAGTGACGACAAGAACACTCAACGTCAGCTCTCAAAGCAGTGTGGCTTAACTAGCTGCGCAGAAGGACGCTCTTCAGCGTCTCCTTTACGCGTCTCGAGAACGCATCGAATGAGACATCAGAGATCTTGCTGAGACATTAGAGATCTTGCCGGGGCGATAATGGGGGTGCCCTACAGTCTCGACCGAAGAAAGAAAATCAACAGCGAACACAGAGGGCGCGCCCCACCTTCCAAGTGCCAAGTTCCAACGATCGAGGCGTTTACCGCTTCTGGCCCGGTGCGCCAGCGAGCAGAACGACTTGAGCGAAGAGCCCGGTAGTGTCACCGGAATTCGTTTTGTTCTTTCCATAGCCTACCGCAAAGGTCACGGTTTCGTTGGCTTTCAATTCAAGCTGCCCTGAATAGCTCGCCGTCGGGTTCGCCCCCTGCACCTTATGGAAGGCTGGATCGCCACCATAGCCATCAATATCGGCGTCGAATAAAGGCGTACCATTGTGCAGCACATGCACGTCGGTCGTAGATAATCCATAGTGGATGCCCGCAAATTGGGCACCTACCTTGTAGGTTCCAGCCACGGGTGCCACAAACCGCACCAGGCTGTATTGGCCGCTATTGCTGGCTTCCATGGCGACTTCGCCGGCCCGCACGGCCCATCCTTTGCAACCTACCTGTGACTGCTTCGTAGTGTTGTAAGCAACGTACGGGTAATAGCCGGGCCCCGGCCCGTGATTCGCGGCCGGGTGCCAGAAACCAATCGAACCAGTCGAGTCACATTGCATGTCGACTCGATCAGATTCCGTGTCGGCTCGGAACTGATCCGGCGCTAAAGAATTAGTTGCAGAATACCCGTACTGCCAAACCTTCTTGGGATTGTCGCGAAAAGAGAAGTCAGCGGATAGGTCGAACGTTGTCGGTGCCTGTGCGAGCTGAGCAAATATTAGGAGAATGATTGCGGCAAGACTCATGCGAATCCCTCCAGAAGTCTCTGACGGCTACCGATCATGGTTGAGCAGACGGACGGCTTTCCTGCTCGACAGTCCCAAAACCTTCGAAAAAAGAGGTTCCCAACGAACCTTGGCCGACACGTCCAATGCTTCGTCGACCAAGAAACAGATCATATGTTAACAATAGTGTAGACATACCAGAATACGCCGAGATTACCACAGCGACATGCTCGCTTTTCGTTCAATCGCCTCAGAAGATGCCATGACACGGAAAAGGAAGTCGAAATCTACAACCGTCATGAGTTGAAGACATTCTTTGCCGCATGCAAAACCGATTACAGCCGCGTGGTCTTCAAACTGTTGCTGCAAACCGGTCTCCGCATGAGGGCCATGCACTTGGGGGTGGCACAACGTGGATTTCCATGCCAAAGTGATCCGCGTTCGAGAGAATCGTTCAATCGTTCTGCCGGCTCCACAATGAAGGACCGTTCTGAGCGGTCAGTGCCAATTCCTGACGACCTGCTTGCGACGCTGAAGGCATGGAAGAAGGTTCGTCCCAAGGCCAGACTGGTGGTGGGCACCGAACGCGATACCCAAAAAAAAATGGCTCCAGACGTTGAAGCGGACCGTTCGGGCTGCCGGTCTAAATTGTGGTCATTGCGAGGGTTGCAGGACACCAATGAGTGCAGCCGCTGGTACCTCCATAAGTTCCGTGCCACATATACAACTACACTGCCTGCGACCACGACGCAGCCAGTCGGGCGAGCGAGATCCTCAGCTCGGGATCACGAGGGCAGGCAACGTCTACCTGCGCAGTCTGCTGATCGAGTGTGCCAACCATATCCTCCGACCACGAGGAAAGGACTCCTCTCTCCGGCGATGGGGCCTCCATCTGGCGGAACGCGGAGGCAAACAGGCCAAGAACAAGGCTGTCGTTGCAGT
>JAOAPF010000325.1 GCA_025462755.1 Edaphobacter sp. | reverse complement strand
ACTAAATGGAAGAAGGAAAGATCGTCGCGCAAATCCATTCTTTGAAGCGCCTCTTGATGCATCAGTCCCTGATTATAAACTTTCGGAACCTGCGATTCTTAGGCGCAAATTATTACCGACCAAGAGCATAAATCCCATCCCTCTTCAGTGCCTCTCTGCAACCACTTTACCTATTGCACCAGAGCCATCACGTTTTAAAGTGACAAATCTAATACTTGACGAGAAACCAACGGCGTATATAGCAAATGGAATCGAAAAGTAGGCTCCTTTAGATTCCGAACTTCTCCGCCAGCAATGACTACCTTGTATTGAGATGCCCATCGGGCCAGTTTAAGCCGCATCAACTCACGGTAGTACCTTGCTTGACAAGCTATGTTAAGCCAGCAATCGATAATCCAGAAATTATCAGTGTCACTGTAAAATTCCATCTGGCTGACGTTCCTCCAAGGCGGCACATTACCATTTACGGATAACAAGACAAACATATGATCCGCAGGCCGATCCATACTGATCTCGTATACTGCTTTACATCTTCCTTGCAACAATCGACAGTTGCGAATAACAATTGCCGACATTTCGGCACAGTTTCCTGTTGTGATCTGATTTTCGTATAACCAATCCCCATACCGATCAGATGATAAATGCAAAGTCAATGGTCTTATTGCTTCGCCCTGATCATAGGCAACTGTTCCTTTTTGCTCGCGTATAAGGTGTTTTGCCAAAACGTAACCATTTTGATCCTGAAATCGTTCTTTGTCATAAAATTTATTCCAGGATTTGAATCCATTCTTATAAAAAGTTCTTGCCTTAAGCAAAATGCGATCCATATCAACCTGCGTTACAGACGGGAAAGCCGGAGGTGCACTAACGGCGCGATTGCGAGGCATCTTTCTCCTATTGAGGCATGTTCAGCATTTCTTAAGGTTCTGTCGCAAGAAGGATTTTAGCACCCGCGAGGCCACGAGCTTCTGTTGCATCAAGGTTCTGGACACGATAATGAGTAGATGCCGCAACGCAGACGCGGAAGGCGAAGAGACCCAATATTTGGGGCACTGGAGCAAATAGGTAAAGTGGTTGTAGTGAGGCACTGAAGAGAGATGAGATTTATGCAGCAAGGACTGCGTTGCAGATAGCGGGCCCAGCTTGATCTTTGAGTTGGAGCCGACTGAGTGCGAACTGTGCCTTGCGGCAAAAATAGCCAAGATCGTGGTCGGTGAGACGTCGAACGCATCGGCAACTTCACTAACGGACATTTCGCCACGGGCCTGCCACAGGATTGGATCCTCGCCGGCTTTCTCCAGACTCGGCAGAGAAACGATCTCATCCCGGCGGACATTGCCCTTTGCCGGAACCTCGCACTCTTCCACCACCGTATAGACGCTGCCGGTTTTCATGCACGTCACAAAGTAAACCCCGTCCCGAGTCATCTGAGTGAACCACTCGTAATCGTTGTACCGCGATCGATGGCCAGGATGGTCCCCGCTTCCAGGTGCAAACTCCGCCACCATCTATCTGGCAGGCTCAACTATAGGTTTATTTTGGACAGCAATGGCTTCTGAGGGTGAGTCTCGGCGTTCGTGCCTCAGGGAGCAATGGAATGAAGGATATTCCAGCAGCTTCGACCATAGGCTTGAATCCGTGAGAACATCATGGCCGTGCTTCACAAGGATTCTGGCTAATCCCAACAAAGGATTCAAATAACCAGGGATGGCTGTCGTAGGGATCAATATCTTCATACTGCGATAAACACCTGTGAGGGCAACTTATTCCTCCACTTTTGCGATCAGCACCACTGAGGCTAATAAATTGCTAGCGGACAGGACCGGTCATGATCGAATGCCAGTGATCATCAAACGCTTCGTTGCATATAACCAATTTGATGACACCCCTAGCTGCCCGTGGTGCAAGTGCTGATTCGTAGGTCGAAAGTATTCGAGTATGTACAGGTGTGTTTGTAGAATCGGCGCATGGCGATGGGGACACGCAAGCAGCGGGGGAAGCAAGAGTATTTGTGGATCGCGCAGACGGAGTTGGCATCCGCTCCGTGGCATCCGTTCTATCAGCGGCTGAACGAGTTGCTGGAAGCGGAGGGCTTCGACGAGTTTGTTGAGAGCCGGTGTGCGAAGTTATATGCGGCTCGGTACGGTCGGCCGTCAGTGCCGCCGGGGATCTACTTCCGGTCGCTGCTGATCGGGTATTTCGAGGGCATCGGGGCCGAACGCGGCATTGCTTGGCGACACGCGGATTCGCTGGCACTGCGGCGCTTTGTGGGGATTGGTCTGGACGAGTACACGCGGGACCACTCGACGATTTCGCGCACGCGGCGGCTGATCGATCTGGACACGCATCGGGAAGTGTTCAGCTGGGTGCTGGGGGTACTGGCCGATCGCGGGTTGGTGCAGGGTCAGCGGATCGCCATCGATGCGACCACTCTGGAAGCCAACGCGGCTGCGGTCGATCGTGCACCGCGACACGGGCGAGAGCTATGACGAGTTTCTGAGTGGATTGGCCAAGGCTTCGGGTATCGAGACGCCGACGCGGGAAGACCTGGTGCGGCTGGACCGCAAGCGCAAGAAGCGCACATCGAACAAGGATTGGAAGAGTCCAGCGGACGAGGATGCGCGGGTCACGAAGATGAAGGACGGTCGCACCCACCTGGCGCACAAGGCCGAGCACGCGGTCGATCTGGATACCGGCGCGGGTGGTGGCAGTTACGTTGCAAGCCGCCGATCAAGGCGACACGACAACTCTGGACGAGACGTTGTGCGAAGCAGGCATGGCGGTTGCGGAGTTAGTCCGACGTGAGGCCGAGTTACAGCCTGACGATGAGCCCAAGGTCAACGTCGACGGGATCGAAGAGTTAGTTGCGGACAAGGGCTACCACAGCAGCGCAGGGGTCCAGCGGGTGAAGAGTTACCAGGTACGCAGTTACATTCCCGAGAAGCGGCAGAAGGGGCAGCGCCACTGGGAGGGTAAGGCCGAGCAACAACAAGCGGTGTATCAGAATCGGCAGCGGGTGCGCGGCAGCTATGGCAAGAGCCTACTCAGACGACGCGGCGAATTGGTCGAGCGCAGCTTTGCCCACTTCTACGAGACCGGTGGCCTGCGGCGCTGTCACCTGCGTGGGCGGGAAAATATCCTGATGCGGACGTTGATTCATGTCGGCGCGTTCAACCTGAGCCTGATCCTGCGCAAGTTGCTGGGCGCAGGCACGCCACGAGAGATGAAAAACCGAGCCGCAAGCCTCATTTTGCGTCTGGTCTTGCGGATTGCCTGCCAGTTTTCTCCGGAGACCGCGTCGGAACTGGAATCGGCTTCCACCACCGCCGCTCCCGCAGCCAATCGCCCAATCAACCTACGCCCACGGCCATGCCGAAATCCGGCCCATTGCACCACGGGCTGATAGTGGCGAATTCAAAGTTTGAGGATTCGACGTTGGTACGCGCAAGTTACTTGGGTGAAATCACAGGCAGAAGCATTCAGGATTGAGCCATGTCGCTTAAACCGCAAGAAAACTTCAGCCTTCCTGAGGAGACGCGGCGTGTGGCTCTGGCAGCGTTTACGAATGGCTGTGCATGTCTTCGTATCGTGGGCACGTTGGGGCGCGTGTAGCAGGGGTCGTCTCGGAATCCGGACGATAAAGTACAGTAGTACGATCAATTGTGCTCACCCTGGGTGGCCGATCCGCGACAACCGCGTCTCAGTTGCCTCCCGTGGAGGTCGGGACGCCCACAGCACGAAAGACATATTTGAAAAGCCGATAACACACGAAAAGTACTAGCAAGGCCCCGCTCCCAAACTCGACAAGGGCCACAAAATCCTGCCAGAGTGCCGGCATGATGTAACCCTTCTTGAACTTTGGAAAGATGGAACGAAGGCGGGCCGTTACATGCTGGAAGAGAGTAGGGTGATCTGTGCCCTCGTGCGCCGGTAAAACGGCCGGTGAAGTATCTGTGGATGGTCCATTCGTTGCCATGAACCGCAGAGCTTCAACAGACTCGGGACCTAAGTGGGGAAGCATCGCAAAGCCTCGGTTGATGTGTTGTGGCGAACGCCTGGTGGATCAGAATGATCTCCTCTCGGGCGTCCCATGACAATAACCCCGTTGCCGGTCTATTTATTCCCAAAGGTGGGCGAGGTAGGAAACTGCGCGAGAGGCCAAGGGTTCGGAATAGATTCCCGGTTCAGGGGTTTTTCAACAGACCGACGGCTTGAACATCGTCGTCAAGGGAACAAATAGAAGCCGTCTGCAGCACAGAGTCTGTGAGGAGTGATAACTATGCATATCGAACCGCGCTCGGAAACGCCACGCGTTATAACCGTCACCAAGACCATCGCGGCGAGGGCGAGGAACATGGCAGACGGAGAGCTCAACTCGGTCAGAATTGTGGAGGCGTTCTGGACAACATTCTTGATTGCTCGAAATCCTGAAGCCATCGAGCATTTTGTGGTTGATGAGTTTGTCATTTGAACGCAGGGAGAGTAGGTAATCACGAAGGACGAATTGAAGGCCGGGGTATGTCTGGCGCTGTCAAAGCTTGATGATTTTACGTTCGAGGTCTTGGAGACGTTCCAGAATGAGGACGGGAGCCGCGTGGTTTCCCGCTGGCACATTGGAGGCACCTACAGCCCAATGGATGGCACCCATCCTTGGCGGCAGAGTTTAGACTTCACGGGCACGTCGGTGTGGGCTGTACGCGAAGACGGAAAGCTGCTACATAATTGGGTCGATCGGAGCACATGGAACGTTTTTCGGAGAATCTTGAGTTATCCAGGGTTCCAACGGCACGCCCTGAATTCAGGGAAGGTCGCGGCGTGGTGAGAAAACCCGTAGGCCGACCTGCCATCTGCTGACAAGGATTGTGCTGCATCTCTGCAAGACGCAGTCTCCCGGTGGTACCGTTGCCCCTTCGATTAATCTTCCCATTGACAGAACTGGCACCGTCTCAGAAACGAGGTTCCCTTCCCTGCTGACAATGGAGCGCCTTCGGTGGACGGAGTCGGGGAACGCGCTCGCGGTCGGGAATGATCTTCGCGGTGTGTTCCGCCGGGGTCGGTATGCCAAACGACAGATCAGTTGAGCAAGCCGCTGACGGCTATGCGTTGGACAAGGATATGGTTATGTTCTCCAGCCCATCCAGACCTAACATCTCAATCGCTTCGAGCGCTATGATCTCAATCCAGACAGGCTGCCAGAGCCACTCGACAGCGTTCGAGCATTCCGAATTCCACCGCGCGCCGAAAAAACACCTCAGCCCAAGTCGCAGCGTGACAATTCAACACGAATTTTTGCTGGGGGGGGTGCAATGGGGATATTGCCTCATCGTCTTGAACCATTCGGGAGTGAATTTTCGCTCGCCCTAGTTTCCCGTATTGGATTACCGAGCTTTTTCAGCAACTGCTTGCAAGTGACCGCTAGATCTGGATCTTCGGTCATTTGTACTCTCACGATCGTGCCCTCAATGATGATCATTGCGGAACTCGCAATTTCCTTTGGTCTCTTCAGCCCTAACCGAGCAGCGAGTCTTTCCACGTATTTCTCCAATTCAGCTTTGTGATCGCGCGCAATGCGGCATTGATCGCTTTCACTGGAGCCACTTTCCGCCACTGTATTAATGAAAGCGCAACCCCTGAAGTCATCTTGCTTAAACCAGATGCGCAGGACATCGGCGATCACCTCTATACCGACATTGGAACTCGCCAGCCTTTCTTCCACTGTAGCGGTAAACCATGACATCCAAAAATCGTGACGCCTCAGCAAAAAAGCAGTGACTAAGTCGGCTTTTGACGGGAAGTTGCGATAGAAGGACATTTTCGCCACTCCGGACTCGCCGATGATCTTGTCGATTCCCGTAGCACGAATGCCATCCTGATAGAAAAGTCTCATTGCCGTATCAAGAATCCGGTCGCGGGCGTTTTGCTGTTTCTGGGCTGATATGGTCATCAATTTTTCTCTTTCCACAATTCAAACACTTGACAGACAGACCTGTCTACCTCATGATCAAATATATGCGGTAGACAGGTCTGTCTCCTTAGTCTCAACTGATCAAAAGCAATTATCAACTAAGGAGAGTCCGATGCCATCAAACGTTACCGTACGATTGGCCATCGCCTTGCCTATCGAGGAAGCAGTTCCTTCGAAGGGCCTTTTTTAAGATGCCTTGCAACCACGATGCAGATTGGCTCGTAAATATCGATGGGCTCTACAGCTATGCGCTGGCTCTAACTCGTAATCCTGCGGACGCCGAGGACCTGGTTCAGGAGACATATGTTCGTGCCATCCGGGCAATGGGTTGGTTGCGAACCGGCAGCAACATGAAGGCCTGGCTTTTCACAATCCTGCGTAATGTCTGGTTGAACCAGTTGAGAAAGCGGCGGACCGGTCCTCAATTCATCGGAATCGAGAATTGTAATGGCGCTGCAGATGGTATCGCGGAGCCATCCAAAGACGCTCTTAATATTTACATTTGCAAGATGGAGGCGGAGCGAGTACAGGCTGCGATCCAGAAGTTATCTGTAGAGTCGCGAGAGATCATTTTGTTGCGGGAATATGAAGAGCTATCTTATCGGGAGATCGCGAGTGTGCTGGACTGTCCTGTGGGAACAGTAATGTCGCGTTTGGCAAGAGCGCGTACAAAGCTCCATACGCTGCTTTCTGAGACGCTGGAGCTGTCAACGAAGGGTTGCGGTGACTGCTGTGCAACATCCAGCTCCGCCTTGACAAGAAACTGAGTGGCCAGGAGATTAGAGGATTTCGGGCTCATTCTGAATGATGACGTTGCCGACGGACAAGAGGGTGCGATTGTCAGCTGTTCAGATAGGCGTCGCTGTGCGCGTGTCAGCTCCTGCAGTTCGCGGCTTTTTCCCGTGCTGTGAAGAGGTGGTCCCCTCAGGAAACGGACAGTCTCGGTGGTCTCAGAGCTGGCCGGAGCGTGCGCCATTGGTTCTTTAGCAGCATGGGGTGCGTCGATATTGCAATCCAGGCTGATGCAGTGGAGGCCTGGTCGTGCTGCTCTCAGCGAAGGGGCATCTCAGTAGGAGCGACCGGCGGAGGATTCAATCGCACGGAGCATATTAACTGAACGCTTGATGTTCTATTTACCGCTTTGACAAACTCCGAGCCCCGCGCTCAATCAGTGTCGGCGTTTCAAAGCAGGTACCTATAGCAGATCGAAAAAGATAATCGATGACCGCTGAGTTCACCAAACAACTGCAAGCTCGTTGGACCTGGAATGCCCGGCCTCTTTTGTACCAGTTGAGATGAGACAAACTGGAACAAGAGGAGCTGTGTATGGCACGAGGGAAGAAGCATACGGCAGAGCAGATCGTGAATCTGCTGCGACATGTTGAAGTGGGTGTTGCGAACGGGAAGACGTTACCGCAGGCCTGCAAGGAAGCTAAGATCGTCGAGCAGACCTATTACCGTTGGCGCAAGGAGTACGGCGGGTTGAAGGTGGATCAGGCGCAACGGCTGAAGGATCTGGAGCAGGAGAACGCGAAGCTGAAGCGGTTGGTATCGGAGTTGAGCCTGGAGAAGCTGGTGTTGAAGGACATCGCCTCGGGAAACTTCTAAGCCCTGAACGACGGCCTTGTGCGGTGAGCCATGCGCGGCAAGCGCATGGGATGAGCGAGCGGCAGGCGTGCCGGGCGGTGAAACAGCCACGCGGCACGCAACGCTATCAGCCGACACAGCGCGACGACGAAGATACGCTCACCCAGGCCATCGTAACGTTGGCCAGCCAATATGGTCGCATGGCTATCGTCGGATCACGGCGCTGCTCAAGCGGGCAGGCTGGAACGTCGGCAAGGACCGGGTAGAGCGAATCTGGCGTACGTGAGGGGCTGAAGGTTCCACAGAAGCAGAAGCCGAGAGGGCGGTTGTGGCTCAACGACGGGTCATGCGTGCGGCTGCGTCCGCAGCACGCCAAGCACGTCTGGAGCTACGACTTCGTCAGTGCGAAGACACATGATGGAAGGACGGTGGGCATGTTGAATCTGATCGATGAACACACCAGGGAGGGCCTGTTGGTTCGCCCTGAACGTCGCTGGAGTTGATCGCGTCCCTGGCCGATGTCATGGTTATGAAGGGCGTGCCGGAGCACATCCGATCGGACCATGGCCCGGAGTTCGTCGCCAAGGATCTGCGGAAATGGCTGGCTGATACCGGCGCAAAGACACTCTATATCGAACCCGGCAGTCCGTGGGAGAACGGCTACTGCGAGAGCTTCAACGCAAAGCTGCGGGACAAGTTCCTGAATGGAGAGATCTTCTACTCGTTGAAGGAAGTGCAGGTGCTGGCAGAACGCTGGCGGGTTCACTACAACACCATCCGTCCACACTCTTCGCTCGGCTACAGATCGCCAGCACCAGAGACGTGGCAACCCGAAGTGAAAACAGGGGGGATGGAGAAGTGGAAAGCAAAGTACGCTTTCCACTTCCCCACACCCCCTGTGACGACTGCCAGTGATATGAAAGGTCGACTTCCCCTCATTGTGTCCTCTTTCTGATGCTATTGTTGGTTGCAGCACAGACGGCAATCCCCTCTCGTTCTGTACTCCGGGTCATCTCTAAGATCGCCGATTAGCCAGATTGTGCTCACGGATGATCGGCGAAAGAGGAGTGTGACTCGCTATTGGTCCCCGTGGAAGAAGTAGTAGTCGGCGGTGTACGGCACGAGCGTTTGCTTACTCACATCGCTTAGTTGCAGAAGCGATGCGCCGTGGCGGTACCAATACTTGATCATGGACCGGTCACGACGCCAATCTTGCCGCTGAAACGCTGACACTCCATTTCTCCTCCCATTCTGATCACGTATGGTTCGCGCGACTAACTGCAAACCTAAAACACGCGGACAGGAGCTTTATTCCAGGCTGTGACCCGGTTTTGTCGCGATAAAAAATGGCGGCGTGGTAGCCAAAAGGGCGTTGTTAACTCAAAACATTATTGGTTAATGGCGCTATCTCGCAAGAGCGACTTTATTGATCGTTGCCCTGGATGAGGTCGGAGGGACACCCTTTATGACGACTACTAAATATATCGGCATGGACGTACACAAGGAAACTATTTCGATCGCAGTGATAAATTCTGCCGGAAAATTCGCGATAGAATGCGTCATCGAGACGAAGGCGAGCATGCTTCTGCAGTTCATCGATGGGCTGCGTGGAGATGTGCGCGTTTCTTGAATACTTCCGTTTCATACTGCAGGCTCTTTCGAACCCTATGCCACGGATCGAGTCAGGTGTAGATAAGGAGTTGCTGTCCTTCCTCGCCGGGGTCTATCGCGATAAAGGAGCAAGGTCAACGATTGCAGAATATGCGATGAACTTTGAAGATTGGATTGGCTACAAGCAAGATGCCTAGTCCCGTTTTATTTCTACGATGGCTTGAGAGGTGTGGATTCGCCGATCCAAAGTTCGAAGACGGATGGCGGTTTGCAATCCTTCTTCAGGTAAGTCGCAGTTAGGTCAACCAGCTGGACCGGTCCGTCTCCAAGGCTATCGAGCGCTGCAACGATCCGGTGCGCCTCGGTGTTGTTGGAAGGGTCGAAATAATACCGAAGCTGTGTGGCATTGGGGCCTTTATTGATTCGTTGGATTCCCTGAATTGCCTGGTTGAGGCCGCCCTGGGTCAACGAGTGACCCAGGAGTGTGCCCAGAGCCAGCTGCTGATCAGTGTTGGCTACTTGCATGTAGATGCCGCCCGGTATGTCGGAGCATTCCTCTGACTGCTGCTGGAAACCTGCCTCTACGGCTTTTTGCACAACCGCAGCTTTGTCAGGGAACTGATTGGCAAGATCCCGAAGACATTGCTGGAGAGCTGTCGGCGCTTGTCCTGCTGCAGCTTCAGAGGTGTAAATCTTAAGGGCAACGTTTACTTTCTCAGCATCGTTACTGGTAAGCAGGGGTAACAAGGCGGTCAGATTTCCATACTGCTTTTGTGTCGCGTTGAACTGCTTCTGCTCGCTGTTTAGCTGCGCTTGTTGTGCCCGCGCCAGAGCGTCATTCTGATCCTTTTTCGCTGTGTAATTCCATCCGATGATCGCAATGACAAGCGGTACAAGGATGCTCCCAAGCTTGGAGAGCCGCTCCAATCCCCTATCAATAGACTTGGAAACATCATCATTCATTGCGACATTCACACAAGACATTCGTTTCAAGCATCGAGCGTTTCATGCGCTACGAACCAAATCGTATCGCAAAATCACAGATCAGGCGAATCGCACACTCTCCGAGGCCGAAAGAAATGCCTCGACTCAACCAAACTCAACTTCTCTGCTCCAAGCACGCTGATCATCCATCTTCAGCTTGCCCATTCCTACGCTCTAGGCTCATCTTGCGCTGGAATCAAAGCCCTCCTTCAGGCTCATCACACGTTGGACAAGAGTCTCGGAAGGTACGCAGGAAATGAGCCCTACTGTAGCTACGTTCAGCGGCCAGCGTCGCAAGGTTCAAATTCGTGCTCAGATCCGCCTGCATACGTTCCAACACTGTATGGAACAGACGTTCCCGACCTTCGGAATCTGCTCCTTCTCCTGGTGAAAAAATCGGAGACAGGAGGGCAATGTGGGATTCTCTACGCTGAGTCGCTGATCGTCGCACTTGCGACACGGTTGCTGTATGCGGCGCGATTGGACAATCTGCCCATAAATCATGCAGCATCTCAGCTACCGCACCGGCAGCTACGACGGGTCCGTGACAGGTTCCGCTCGGACGCTTGTCGAGTCTCAATGAGTTCTCCTTTCAGTTAAAAATGTGTCCGGATGAGGACGTTATATTTACTTAAAACACATGATCTATATTTTTATTTCTCAAAAAGCGCATGAACATTTGTTCTGCGCCACTCCGAACGAAGAACTCTGCGATAACCGGAAGCTCTGATGAACACTGTGCTGCGGTACCTGCTTTCAACATATCGCCGGCTTCATGTAGGCATTCTCAACATCGGTTCCCTCTCCAGCACTCATCCTCACGAGGGTGATCTGGTGTACGGAGGAAGTAAAGCGGCAACGGATGCCATGACTGCTTCGTTTGCGCTGGCACTTGGTCCCTCTGGCATTCGAGCCAATTCGATCAATCCAGGTATGGTCAAGACCGAAGGATAGTCAGAAGGGAACTCGGTTGGAAAACTGGCTGACCCGCGAGCAGGCTAAGGAGCTACCCAAGGGGCCCGGGAACCCTGCCATGAGCTATTATTCGTTGCGCAAAGGAACGTTTTCGCTACACCTCGGAAACTCGATGGGATATTATTCTCTGTAGTGGGGAGCGTCATGAAGGAAAAAGAATTCTATCGATGCTGAAGATTCTCTGGTTTGCTCGATCCTGTGTCAGCGCGTCACCCGTGACGGAACAGAAGTCGACATCCAGATATACAACGATGACAAAGGCGGATGGCTGCTGGAGGTCGTCGATGAATTCGGGAATTCTGCGGTTTGGAACGATTCTTTTACCACCGACAGAGCTCCACTTGCAGAAGCATTGAAGACGATCGATACCGAAGATATCGGCTCTCTGGTCGGTTCGGCACCCGTCAGCACAACGCAGCATTAGTCTGTTCAATGAGCAGCTCTTCTAGTCAAACCCACCCCCCGCATTCATGCGCAGTCCTATCAGGCTATTTTTGCCCAACCCCTCGAAACGGTCTAATTTAATTAGCCGTTTCGAGAGTTGAGGAGTGCGAAACGTCTACCTATTGCATTCCTGAGCCTTCGGTGTTCAATTTCCAGCGCCAGGGCTTATAGGCCATGCGATAACCTTTGCGACAATCAAAGTGCGAAAATGAGGCGGACGCGACGACTTGTTGCACAAAAATCCCTGCCGATGCCCAGTTAAGCTGTTTCGAGGGGTTGGGCAGAAATAGCCATTGTCACGCTGCACTCAAATCCCGGAAATACGCTTGTTTGTTTTCAATCCTTTCCGGGGATTTGACTGCATTGTCACTGCACTGAAATCCCGGATTGTTGCACATAAA
>JAOAPF010000309.1 GCA_025462755.1 Edaphobacter sp. | reverse complement strand
CATCAATGACTTCATCAGTTGGTATTGCTCGGAACCTCGCCTGGCATTCGGCAGGACCGTAGTCTTACGGTATCGCTACTACCTGGAATCCCGCCAACTGACCCCCGCGACTATCAACCTGCGTCTCGCAGCCGTTCGGCGGCTCGCGTATGAGGCTTCTGACAATGGATTGCTGAGTCCTGACCTCGCAGCGGGAATCCGGCGAGTGAAAGGTGCCAAGCGCCTCGGTATTCGACTCGGGAACTGGTTGACGCCCACGCAGGGAAGAGATCTGCTTGGCGTTCCCGACCGGGCTTCAGCAAAAGGCAAAAGGAACTACGCGATGCTGGCCGTGCTCTTAGGCTGCGGTCTACGTCGATCGGAACTGACTCGGCTAACCGCAAGCCATCTTCAGCAACGAGACGGCCACTGGGCGATCGTAAACCTGTTCGGAAAGGGCGGACACGTCCGTACCGTTCCTGTCCCGGCCTGGGTGAAGGTGGCTATTGACTCATGGCTTGCTATCGCCGGTATCGACACTGGAATCATCTTCCGCTGTGTCAGCAGGACCGGCCACGTATGGGGTAACCGCCTCAGTGAGAAAGCGATCTGGTGGGTCGTTCGTGAACACGCGAAACTCGCGGGCATTGATAATCTGGCGCCTCACGACTTGCGCAGGACTTGCGCACGGCTGTGTCATTCTGCAGGAGGGGAACTTGAACAAATCCAGTTTTTGCTCGGCCACCGGTCTGTGGAAACTACAGAACGATATCTGGGTTCGCGGCAGAGATTGGTGCAAGCAGTCAACGATCACCTCGGGATCGAACCGCCAGACGGCACATAAGTGACTTTTCCGGCATATCCGGAAGTGCTACCGCTTGCTTGCACCGCGGACTAAGGCCCGAACGGGGTTAGCAGAATGGCCGTTGCAATGCAGAAGCTAGAGAGCGCTGAAAGCGATAGAATGCGGTCGGGAGACCCAGAAATGGCTAACCGAGCGGCGGACTCGGCAGCTCAAAACGTCATCCCGATGTACGAACTAAAGTGGTCTCATGCCGAGAAGACGGTTGCTCGTAGAGCCTTCGACCGGGCGCTTGGCAAAGAATTGGAAGCTCTCCTCCAGGAAGCTAAAAGCCGAGCCGCGAGGATCGAGGAACCATCGGAGCTGTGGGATTTGGAAAGCTGGCTGACGGAACGTCGGCGGGAGATTGACCGACGATACGACTACCGCTACTCCATCCTTCCACTCGTATTTGCCCAACTACTTCGCGCCGGCCACCTAACCGAAGACGATTTGCACGGGCTTGGACAGGAGAAGCTCGACCTTATTCGCAGAGCCTCCGCCATCTGAAAGACGGCTCGTGACGCGAAGGACAGGCAGATGAACGACGCATTGCCCATCGCTCGTGCGCAGGCGGCGGAAACGGTATCGAAAAACGCAGTGTGCCACGGCCTTCACGAACTTGCCGAAATTGTGTGGCGGGCTCACCGGTCCGCAGATTAACAGTTTGTGGATCCAGGCGTTCGGCGGCACTTTCCGGATTATCCCAACTTTATCAATGAGGGCCAGGTCCGGTCTCTAACAGAATCGGAAGGTTCTGCACCTGCACGGTTCCGCCGACGATAGGATGTACGCCACCGCTGAGATCGCGATACTCGGTCATCTGTGCCGGTGCGCTAAAGTTGAGACTGCTGGCTGCAATGGAATTCCAGACTACCTGTGCCTTGTAACCTCCGGGTCTTGTGATAGAGCATGTCCACGTTCCATTCTGGTCTTGCGCACAGAGCTGTGTCATGGTGGCGCCGACGATCCACTTGTACGTCTCTCCATAGGCCACTCCCTCTGGCAAGAGATTGTTTGCAGTGTCGATGAGACGTCCCCATTTCCGGTCACCATCGTAGGCGTACCACAGCACTCGGTCTACACCCTTGGACCAATGCAAGAAGAAGTACGTGGATAGAAAGGCGGCGCGATGAGTATCGTCGCCAATATTACTTTCTCCCCAGCTACATTCGGTGTCCCACAACGGCATCGCGCTTAGATGGTGGTGACTCAGGACTAACCGATAGGCGTCAACGATCGCGATAATACGCTCTGCCTGGGCCCCTTCGTAGCCGTGGAACGCGACGATATCGAATGTGTGGAGCCCACCGGCCTTGACATAGGAGTCCAGCCACCTTGCCCCTGCTCTTCCGCCGGCAGCAGGAGAGAGGACCATAGCAGATGGATCGATGCTCTTGATGATTCGATAAGCGTGCTGAGCCATGGTAACCATAGTGGCGAGATCGCCGCAGTAAGAACTTGCCTGGTCTGGTTCGTTCCAGAGTTCCCAATACTTGATGCGCCCTGCAGCATTTGTGACTATTGCAGCAACGTACTGGTCCCATGCTGAAATAACTGGCGGAGCGCATTGTCCGGGGCCATAAGGCCCTACTGCATCGGGTGCTGTGGAAGCCCAACGTGGTGTTCTGCCAAACGTGTAGAGGATCTGCCTTCCCCGGCTCATGTTTGTGGCGATGTATGAGTTCAGAGGAGCGAAGTTGTACTGACCTGCTGCTGGGTTTGCTTCGGCCCAATCCAGGGCTGGATAGGCGTCCCACGTTCTTGTCGTTCCGAAGATCAGTAGCGGATTCGTTTTTTTGTAATCGAGAACCGACAGGCCAAAGAATACAGAAGCGGTCGGCAATGCGGTAGTGAGTTGAGCTGTACCAGGTGTGAAGCCGGTGGCGCTCGCGATTATCGCTATGGCTGAACTGCCAATCGCGCAAAGGATTGAGCCAGCCCATACCATCGCTCGTTGGACTCTCATAGGTAAAGCATAACTCTGCTCTTCTAACAGGCAACGTGAACACTCGCAAGTCGGTTAAATTTACGGAACTCCTGCAAAATGAATATCGGCGGGGTGAACTTGCCGAAAAGGGGTGCCCACTTTCGAGGAGTTTCCACTGAAACGGGTTCCCCAACTCTTACTACGACTTTCTTAGTGTGCGTCTTTATGGCCGATTGGTAAGGTAAGCGTGAACGCCATGACGTTGGAATGAGCGCCTCCAATCCAGAAGTTTTGGGTGTACTGATGAAAGGCGGTTGGCCCGGCGCTGGGGTCACGTCGTCGTCGGGATTGTGGCCCGTGTACTCTGCGGTCAACGAGTAACGGCCAGCAGGAAGCGCCAGGACCGCGATCGTTGGTTCGTAAGACCAATAGTCCACTAGATCAATAGACGGCAGCTCGAATGTGCCACCTTCGGGAATCGTCACAATGTAAGAACCCAAGCTACCGGCGACATACGCGGGGTCTCTTTTCACCAGGTGTCGCGTTCTACCGCTTACGTCTGTGAGCGAAAACTTGATTTCACCGGCGTAGTTTTTCCCGCCCACGTTCCATCCTAGGCAAAGGATGAGCGGGCGAGCGGTTTTATTGTGCATTTCGACTTTGAAGAGGGGCCGGACGGATTGCGCAACACCATCCCGAACAAGTTCGAGTTGGAGAGCCCCTGTCTGCGTTTCCTGGGCGATGCTTTGCACCGATACCAGAAGGCCCAAAGCGAGAATCACGGTTAGCTGGTGTCGTATGAGTACACGCATCAATACGTCATCCCTCAACACGAATGATAAACGGCGATTTCGCCAAGTTCACCCGGACCGGAGACGCACCAGCGCGAACTTGGTCAAAACCCGACTTT
>JAOAPF010000285.1 GCA_025462755.1 Edaphobacter sp. | reverse complement strand
GGCCCCTTAATCACATTGAACTGCACAGCCTGACCCTCTTGGAGGCTCTTGAAGCCGCTCGAGGTGATTGCGGAGTAATGTGCGAAAACGTCTTCGCCGTTTTGACGGCTGATGAAGCCAAACCCCTTTGCATCGTTAAACCACTTCACTGTTCCCTGTTCCATAGTGTTTTCCTCGGTTCTCATCTCTTGCCATGCTCAGTCAAATTGGGGTTCGGGTCGCATCTTTGCTGAAACCAAACTTGTTCCCGTGCAAGGTGTTTGCATAGTAGCACCCCGCTCGTCAAATTGTGGGGTCCCCAAAATCCCGCGGAGGGAGCCGCACTCTCCACTACAGCCCCAGGTTGTCGTTTACGGCGATCTCGATATCCTGATCGGAGCCCAGATACTGCTCAGTGGTCTGGATCGAGAATGCCCCAGCAGGAATTTGATCTGCTCCAGGTCCCCACCACTCTTCCGGCAGAGCTTAGCGCAAGTTCGGCGGAGGTCGTGGGCGCCGAAGTGCTCGATCCCGATCTGTTTCGATGACTGTTCAACTATCGACCAGACCGCCCAGTCACTCAGCGTGTCGCGATTGACCTTGCCGCTCTTCGAAACCGACCGCAGCAGCCGGTCATCTTCGATACCGGCCGCGGTCATCCAGGCGTTGATGCCGTGCTTGACCCAGATCGGGATGGCTACGGTGCGGATGCGCCGGCCTTTGCCCTCGAGGTCTGCCAGCACCCACCGACCCTCCCTTTGTTGGATGGTCTCGACGTCGAACTCGGCCAGTTCGTTCCGCCTCAGGGCGCAGCCAACCAAAAGCGCCAGAATCATGTAGTCGCGCTTCCCTTTCAGGGTCGACCGGTCGGGGACGGCGAGGAGCTCTTTAGCCTGCTCCCGGGTCAGCCAGTTCCCCAAACGAGTTCCCTTCTGGCTGATGTTGGGGATGTCGGTCAGGCTGGCACCCTCCTCCTGGCCAATCATGCCGGCGCCGCGGGCCTCGCCCACCAGCTTGCGCACCGCCGAGAGCCGGACATTGATCGTCGAGCGTGACAGGGACTCCATGCCCGCCGCCCACTCCATTAATAAGGACCGGGAGAGAGTGTCGTTTTGCTAATTATTTGGCACATTCTTGTTCGGATTATCTGGCACACTATCGTTCCAGTGTGCCCTCGCTGATCCCGAGGAGCGTCTGAAGCCTAGAATTTCTGCAGAAATCTGCACGACACACACATTTTCGCCCTCGATTCGCAGCCGGTGCGCCAAATAATTAGCTCAGAAGTATGCCACGTAATTAGAAAAACAACACTCGCCCAAGGCAGATTCAGGCCACTTCGCATCCCCAACCCGGCTTAGCGTGCTTTATTGTCCGTTTTCTGACGGGACCCCCATCGTGGCCCGGGGTGAGGCAAAACCATCGACGCACTCTCATTCAGAATTAAATTCTGTCAATAACGCTCGCTCCCGAGCGAGCTCGTTTCGCAGTTCTTCCTCGGTCGGGAGGTACAACATGTATTTTGAGGCAAACATCTGTTGGCTTTCATGCAGGATGGAGTAGCGCGCGACAATTTCATCCTTCTCAGCACAAAGGATCAGTCCCACAGTCGGATTATCACCTTGACCACGTTTAAGATCGTCAAACATGCGTAGATACATATCCATCTGTCCCACGTCTTGGTGTTCCAGCCGACCAATTTTGAGGTCGATGAGCACGAAGCATTTGAGCAGGAAATTGTAGAAGACCAGATCTATAAAAAAGTGCTGTGATTCTGTGGTCACGCGATATTGGCGTCCCACAAAAGCAAAGCCCTTGCCGAGTTCGAGGAGGAAAGGCTGGAGGTTTTCGCTGATCGCCGATTCGATATCGGATTCATGAAGTTGGGTTTGGTCTGGGAGATTCAGGAAGTCGAGCACGTAAGGTTGCTTAATGACATCTATCGGCTGATGAACGGTCTGGCCTTGATCGGCTAGGGCAAGTACGCCTGCCTTGTCGCGGCTTTTGAGTAAGCGGGCAAATAAGAAGCTGTGAATCTGCCTCTCGAGAATCGCTACGCTCCATCCGGCCTTTTCCGCCTCGATCTCATAGAATAAGCGCTCCACGGCATCATCGATCCTGCTGAGGGCGCGGTAGTGCGTCCAGCTTAGGTCAGGAGAAAAACCCTTACGCTGATTGGTCTTCTTCAAGGCTCTCGTCAGGTCATCCAATACCGCTTCCTGAGTGTTGGCCTCCAATTCATCACTTGTCGAGTGATGAATCTCCGGGGTTCGATCGCTGAAGGCCTGATAGAAGAGCCGAAAATATCGCAAATTGGTCACCGAGAATCCGCGTTTATATCGTTTCGTGAGTTGCTCAGACAGTTCGCTTGTCGAACGGAGCGAGTTTCAGGACGAGGAGAATATTGCTCTCAATCCAGAATTGCAAGCTGCGGACGGGGAGAAGAATACGTTTTGCCTTCTGCCCTCCCGCGCTCCAATCCTCTTTGAAGCAAGCGGCAAGTGCCTGTTCCTGCTGGTCAGGCTGGAGCTTCGCCAGCAGGAGCGCGTGGCCGACGCCGATCTCTTCGCGGTAAAACGCATCCACGACGTTCTGTGTCAACTCTGTCAGTTTGAGGCGAGAGGCCACATACACCGGACTCTTACCCGTCTTCGCGCTGATCTGCTCAATGCTGTACTTCGGCTCTTCCAAGTCCAGCAACGCGCGGAACCCGCTGGCTTCTTCCATCGGGTGAACGTCGGAACGTTGAAGATTTTCAATGAGTTGGGCCTCGATCACTTCTGCGTCGGTCATATTCTTGATGCGAACGGGCACGGTGTCTACCTCGGCAATATGCGCGGCGCGATACCGCCGCGCCCCGAAGACAATCTCGAAGCCCTGCTCTGTGAGGGGGCGAACCAGCAGCGGCGACAGTACCCCATGCACCTGAATGGTCTTCGCCAGTTCATGCAGAGCGTTGTGCTCGAAGCTTCGACGTGGGTTGGTCTTGGACTCGGTGAGCAACGCGAGTGGCACGTTGCGGTACTCAGTGGCGTTGATAACGGTGGTGTTCATGATGACAAGCTCCTTTTGAGCGGTTGCACTGCATGAGGTTGTGGAGCGAACGCGCTACCCGTCTGAAAGCTTCTTTTGCAACGCCGGGGAGGGATTAGGATTCGGCACCACACATGTGCGTGGTGATTACAAGAGCCTGGCGCGTTTCCCGAGAACGCCTTACGGTTAGAGCGACGACGCCGTCACACCACCCCACTGGATCCTCCTGCACTCGCCCGTTTCAGAAAACTGGCATCATTCTTCCTCGGGTGAGGACCGGATCTGTGGCGAAAGTGGTCCTCAGAGCGGATGTCGCTGCCAAACAGCATCTTGCCGAGCCGGTTTTTGCGTTGACTTCGTGCGCAGTAAGTGCGCTTCTGTGTGGTCCCAGCCCCTTGATTGAACCATCAGGCCTCTCGATGCAGGTTCTTTAGAGTGTCGAGCGTTTTAATTACATTCTGCCCATACGATTGAGGGTTCGTTTTGGCCAGCGTGCGATAAATACGTAGCGTCTCTTTATAGGCATCCGCGGATTGATTCAGCTGCTGGTTTTGGCGATAGAGTTCTCCCAGAGCGTTCAGCGTCAGGGCCAGATCCCGTAGATTCTCCTGTGGCTTTATCCTGGCAAGTTCGCGATACGTGTACAGGGTCTCCAGCAGGCTCTTTCGGTCAGATGCATAAACGAAACTCGACAAAAGCGCATCCAGTTCGGAGTAACTGATCTTTCCAAGAACTGCTTTTAAGTGGAGTTCGATATCTCTTTCTCCTTCCGCATTGTTCCCTATCTCCTTTATTGCATGTTCGAGACTCACGATATACGCTGCTTGCGCAGTGGTAGATGCGGGGGTAGATTCTGGCTGCAATAGGCTGATGGTCCTCGTCAGGTTAACTGCTTCCGGGCTGCGCTTCGAATCGAGCAGCGCATACACTACTCCCCATAGTGGAGAGGGCTGCGTGGGCTGTAATTTCAGAGCCTTCGTAAGCTCAGTGATCTCGCGCTCTTGGGCATTTTTGATAACGTCTGGTGGTTTTCCTTGCTTTTGTTCGATGCTCACAAGGTGCTGCAACAAGATGCCATGTTGCTCGTGCAGTCCTCCATTGTTCGGCATCTGCCGTACTACTACTTCGAGGAGATCAACGGCTTGTTTCTGATCTGTATACGCGTCTGCGGAAGTGGAGCTCAGACTCGCCTCGACTGCAGCCTTTTGGTCTAGTGCCCTGGCAAGCTGAATTTTGTACATTGGATCCTTATCGGCGTCGGAGAGAGTATGGAGACTCCTGATAGCCTGCTCCAATGTGTCCCGAGCCTTCACTTTATCCATTTGAGACAAGGCATCGGGGTTCGAGGCGTATCTTGTATCCCACACTACCTGGGTAACTTTACCGAAGCCTATTACAGCGTCCTGATCGATGAGTCCTCTTTTACTTTTACGGGATCCGTCCAGCTTCATATTCTTCTGGTCATTCATGATTTGCGCGGACCAGTTTGCCAGATTACTCGCTTTCTGTCCTTCCCCACCATAGTCATAAGATAGACCTAGATAGTAAAAAGGCTTCCAGTCACGGGGATAACGGAGCGCCCACTGCTGAAAAACCTTTGCTCCCTCGGTGTACTGGCCCTCCCTCAAGTACGCTCTTCCTAGTAGCTCAGGATTCTCTTCGGCGAGCATCAAAGCTGTGGCGTTCTCGATCAATTTGGAAGCCACTGCGTGCGGACGCGGATCTGTTTGCCACGATTTCGCTGATCCATCACAATTCAAACGAATCTTTGCAACGATACCCTCAGGAGAAGAAACAATATCGCCGCCGATTATCCACTGCTGATATCTGATCTTGTCGTACACCTTGAACAGACTGTCTATTGATATACCGTTTACTTCGATCCCATAAGAATTCTCGACCGGAACCTTGATTGTTCCCTTCAGTATTACAGGTTGGGCGCCGTGCTGATCGTACCGGTAATAATCCGATCCTTCAAAGAGTGAGCCGTCGGTCGCAGTTCTATTTAAGATATCAATGACGATGTCAGAAGCTCCCTTTCCCGTAATAGAGAGCTTGGTAGCAACTTCGGGAGCAATCTCGAACTGTTGCACTGTGACGATGTATTCGGGGAAAGCTATCCGCGCAATGGCCGCAGCCAGGGCACCTATCATGCAAAGTGATAGAAAGATAACGGATGATTTTCTTAGAAAGCTAACAAGTCGCTTCCACAAAGAGACCGATCGTGCGCTGCTATTAAATTCCGGCGTATTCAGGACACTACGACTACGGTATCGGTAAGCTCTGGATCGAGGTGATTTTCTCGAAGGGAAATGTACGTGGGCAGTCATGTGACTCTCCTCTTGTGACTAAGTTTCTGCGGGGGAGAAGGAGCGATTGTCAGGATGCTATCGCGCCAGGCCTGTGCCTGAGACTGCAATGAGCATCCAGTGGGGCCCATACTGGATTCGCCGGCCGACCTCAGTCAGGTGGTTGGTTGCCCTGTGGGTCGCTGCCTGCTATGACCCTGATAAAGCAACCGACATGCCAAAGCCGAGCCTCACGGCGAAACAATTCCACCTCTGGCTTTGTTCCTACGTTTAGCATGGGATGCCGGTGAGCCATCGCAATCTGCGATCTCACGGTTACGCAACTTCTGGCGCACCGGGTATCTGAATGGATACCGAGGGTAATCGTTCTGATCCGCAAACCAGGCAGGCTGCTCGACGACTTAGTCAGAGCCTCCGCCAGAGACGGATGCACAGGACGCCCCGGGGAGCCGAGGCTCATCGCTATTTCGCGTCCAACACATGGTTCCTGGCGAATCACGGGCAATCCGCACCTTACGCCTGTTGCTCCGACCGGAGTCGTCATGCCGCCTCGGATAGCTGGATTTGGCAATCGAGACCGCTTCGAACTAAATGGCAAGATTGGATTGCACCGGGCGGCAGGGTAGCCGTCAGGTCAGTTCTTCGGAGTCAAGACGCTTTCGAGAACTCAGCGAGACGCTTCGTCGCGATGGATAGTTTCTCCATTGCTAAGGCGAGGCTTTACATGTGTTGTATCAAGAGGTTGTTGTCATCGGGGGGCGCTGCTATGGGGGTTGTTGGTTGAGGCTGGCGTGAGGCCGATGCCAGTTGTACTGGTGAAGGCGCTCAGCAGAACCCAGCCTCCCTCCCTAAGTAAACACACGATCGATAGAGCGTCTCGAATAGCTCCAGCAATCCCGCACATAAGCAAGAAGCCCAGATTAGGGCCTCTACTATGGGTTGCTACTAAGTCTTAGCGGCTTTCTTGACAGCCTTACCGATTGCTGTGGCCATCGTGGGCTTTACAGCCTTCACTACAGTCTTCTCCGTGTTTACCGCTTTCTTCGCTGCCTTCCTCACCTTGGCCCAACGAGTCTTCTGTGCAAGGGCAATCTTCCTTTTACCCTCTGGGCTCATGACGCGCTTAGTTAGTCTTATTGTGACGGGCCTGGAAATTGCAGCACTAGCTTTGGGCCGACCGGGGCCTTTCCTGACATCCTCATCTGTAAGCAAAGCTCTCACTTGCTGCAACCTGGAAATCTCTGCGTCCAAGTGTTCAATGATTGTTGCTGTATTCATGAATCCTCCATCATTCATCCTAAACGACAATGCGCGGTGGTCCGTCGGCTTCATGATGACGAGTTCCTAGCCCCATTCTTTGTAGCCTGGGTAAGCGCACCCTGATTTGTCGATTGGCGCCAATCTTATGTGCGATTGCGCACAATAGCCTCCTGAGCATGCTGACCTAATCATAGAGGCAGATTGTCAAATCGTAACCAGGTCGCCGACTCGAAGTGGTGCGGCATATCACGCACTCAGTTGGCGCGATTTGAATTCCGAAAGGGTATCAGGACACTTTCCACTTTGATGAAAGCATGGCAAGCTTCTCGTTCATGCTGGGTTGCAGCTGCGGCAGTTGTCTCGGCTGTTTGGGCCGCAGGTTGTTGGGTGCGGGATCCATCAGTGCCTTCATGGAGAGAGCAATGCGTTTGGTTTTGGCATCGGCACTAAGGATCTTGACCTTGACGATCTGGCCCGCCTTGACGGTCTCGGAAGGATCTTTGATGTAGCGGTTGGAGAGCTCGCTGATGTGGACCAGGCCGTCCTGATGAACGCCGATGTCGACGAAGGCCCCAAACTTAGTGACGTTGGTGACTACTCCTTCGAGAACCATGCCGGGCTGGACGTCGGCGAGTTCGCGGACGGCCTCGGAGAAATTGGGGGCGACGAACAGGTCGCGTGGGTCACGGCCGGGCTTGCGTAACTCTTCGAGGATGTCTGAAATGGTAAAGACACCGGCCGAGAGTTGTTTGGCGTCAACTTTGCTGAGGAGCTGCGGGCTCTGGATCAGTTCGACGATGGGCGTATTGAGGGATTTAGCAATCTGCTCGACGATTGGGTAGGACTCAGGGTGCACGGCCGTCCGATCAAGAGGATTTTCGCCGTCATGTATGCGCAGGAAGCCGGCGGCCTGCTCGAAGGTCTTGGCACCAATGCCTGTGACCTTGGCTAGTTCGGAGCGAGAACGGAACTTCCCGTGTTGGTCGCGGTAGGCGACGATGTTCAGTGCGGTGCGCTCGGTGACGCCAGCGACGTAGCGGAGGAGAGTCCAGGAGGAGGTGTTGAGATCGACGCCGACGCGGTTGACGCAACTCTCGATGACAGTTTCGAGGGACTGCTGGAGCTGTCGTTGATCCACGTCGTGTTGATATTGACCGACGCCGATGGATTTTGGGTTGACCTTGACGAGTTCGGAGAGCGGGTCCTGGAGACGGCGGGCGATGGAGATGGCTCCGCGAACGGTGAGATCGAGATCGGGGAACTCCTGGCGGGCGATGTCAGAAGCGGAATAGACGCTGGCTCCTGACTCGCTCACGGTGACGGAGAAGAGGTTGTTGAGGTTGTTGAGGTTGTGATTACGGAGGAAATCGCGGACGAAGGTATCGGTCTCGCGGGAGGCAGTTCCGTTGCCTATCGCGATGGCGCGGACGTTGTGTTTGGCGATCAGAGCGGCGAGGGTGTCGTTGGCTCCTGACGCTGCATTTTTAGAGGTGTGGAGGTATAAGACATCGTGGGCGAGGAACTTGCCGGTCTCGTCGACGACGGCGATCTTGCAGCCGGTGCGCAGGCCTGGATCAATGCCGAGAACGGAGATAGGGCCGGCGGGCGCGGCGAGGAGAAGGTTGTGGAGGTTGTCGCGGAAGACCTGAATGGCGTCGGTGTCGGAGCGCTTTTTCAACTCGAGACGGAGCTCGCCCTGGATGGAAGGGTTGAGGAGACGCTTCCAGGAGTCGACGATAGCGAGTTCAAGGTGCGGGGTCCAATCACCGGGCTGGCGAAGGATGCGCGCGGAGAGGAGCGAGGTGGCCCGGAGAGGCTCGAGCTCGATGAGGAAGTAGAGGATGGACTCGGTCTCACCACGGCGGATGGCGAGCATGCGGTGCGAGGGAATGGTCTTCACCGGCTCGCGGTAGTCGTAGTACATTTTGAACTTTTCCTGCTCATCGACAGCATCCAAAGATTTTTTGCTGACGATGATGCCTTCCTCGAACATGAGTCGACGGAGGGCCTTGCGAAGGTCGGCGTCTTCGCTGATGGTTTCGGCGACGATGTGGCGGGCCCCCTCGAGGGCGTCCCCGAGTGTGGGGACTTCCCTTTCGGGATTGACGAAGGTGCCGGCGTAGTCGGTGAGTGGCTGACCGGTGGGCTGCTGTGCCCAGAGATACTGGGCGAGGGGCTCCAGGCCTCGGTCGCGGGCGATGGTGGCCTTGGTACGTCGCTTGGGACGGTAGGGGAGGTAGAGGTCTTCGAGCTCGGACTTGTCGAAGGTGCTCTCGATGCGCGCCTTGAGGTCATCGGTGAGCTTGCCCTGATCGAGAATGGACGCGAGGATGGTCTCGCGGCGGGAGACGAGGTCACGGAAGTAGGCGACCTTCTCCTCGATATCTCGGATCTGGACTTCGTCGAGGTTGCCAGTTGCTTCCTTGCGGTAGCGCGCGATGAAAGGGACAGTGCCGCCTTCGTTGAGCAGGCCGATGACCGCGATGAGGGAATGCGACGGGAGGTTGAGGGACTCAGCGATGTGCAGCAGGATTTCGGGGGAAAGGATCTTTGCGTCGGCCATGATTGCTCTCTTCATATCGTATCGGCAAAGGGTCTGGAAAAGCGGTGCTCGCCTCAGAACGCGGGCGGTGATCGCGATGAGATCGTGGCTTCACATTACAAAACGACGTCGTGAGCCTCTTCTAACCCATCCCGCGGCCCTTCCAACCATGCGGCCAACCTTACGCACGTTCGCACGGACAAGCGACAAATCAAAGACAGCACCATGGACAACTAGAGCTTGGAAGCTGTGCAAAGGCAAAGGACCTCGCTGCTCTAAATTCGAGTAGTGGAGTCTTTTGCTGTTTATCCGTGCTTTTCTTGCGACGAGGTTCAATAATCATTTCGGAAGGCTACGGCGAGGCGAACCAAGTGTCAGAAGACCCTCACGCATTGAAGCTCTACATCGACGGTAATGCCTTCAACAATCCTGGTGGAACGGGAGGATTTGCTTGCTTCGCTGAGTTTCCAGAATCTTGGGACCGTCCGGATGAAGAGATATTTAGGCAGGGCTTCCATGAAACATCAAACAACCGCATGGAGTTGCGAGCCTGCATCTGTGCTCTTGAGTATGTCAGAGATCAGGGTAGTTCCCTCGGCGTGCAGAGGGTGCAGATTGTTACGGACTCACGCTATGTCTGCGACAATCAAAAGTTCGCGCGTTATTGGAGGAGGAATGGATGGAAAACGAACGCGAACCGTCCCGTCGAGAACTCAGACCTTTGGAAGAAATTTCTCTCCGTTCGGCCTCTAGCTAGAATTCGCACGGACATTCTATGGAGGAAAGGGAAAAAGAGTCCAATCCTCAAGAGTGTGGACCGTGCAGCTAAGGAAGCTGGCAAGTCTCCCTTGAAGCCCGATCGTGGTTTCCGATCAGGGAAGATAGGGAGATCCAAGGTGAAAGGGGGAGCATCTTCTCTCTTTCCCGCCAAGGGGCAAGAAGAAGTGATCCACATATATAAGTCGGCATTGCTTCGTAAGACCGATCATAAGGTCTACTTCAATGTCCTTGATGGACGCAGTGGCGAGTTTGTCTACAAACATACGGCCTATGTATCGGCACCCTTTATCGAAGAGTTGCATCGCGGTCACTCCTACCGCGTAAGCTTCAATTTCGATAACAATTATCCCCAAATAATCCAAATTCATGAGGATTGTTCCGCGCGCCCTTTCAAGGCTGAGAGTCCGGGTTCCAGCCCCGGTGGCGCTACCAAACCAAACATAATAGAAACAATACGTTAGAGCGGATTGTGAGTCCGCATTAGCATGGCAAGGGTGAGCCGTGCGGCAATTATGCGGCAATGTCGTCGTCAGCGGGACACCCCCCCACCACCCCAAATTCGTGCATCTCGCCAGCGCAGGGGGCTGGTCCGTCCGTCTTGGGTCAAAGATGAAGCTGGGGCCAGTACCGATAACGCATCTGGTTCACCTTATTAGTGCCCTGTTTTCCTCCAAGCAACGCCGTAGCATTGTGATACGGGAGTTGTAACGTACCAAGAAGTTGTCAAAGGAGAACGAAGTGAAGGTCACTTACGGACTAGCAGAGCTTGATCAATACACAGGAAACGTCGATTGGAATATCAATCTCCCGATGGATGGCGTACAGACAGGAAGTCTCTACGAGTTTTTCTCCAGTGCCGGTGAGAACGGATGGGAACTATGCGCCGCGCTATTGTCCTTCAAGCGCAGTCGCGTCTAGCACCAAATGGAACGCCCTCGCAGTAGCGAGCGGGTCTAGCCAGTCGGCCAAACCTGGATCAATCAGTTCACTTTGATTCGAGGTTTGTCACATGGCTGTTACTCAGATTGCAGACGTAGTTGTACCTGCGGAATTCACCGCCTATCAGGTCGAAAATTCGATGGTATCGACCGCGCTCTTTCAGTCCGGCGTTGCTGTTCGCAACAACGAAATTACCGCGCAGCTTCAAGCCGGATCGCAGTCGTTCACCGTTCCGTTTTGGGCTGACCTTGGCGAGTCGGAAGCGGACATCACAAATGATGATCCGACCGATCTTAGCACCCCATTGAAGATTACCGCTGCAAGGCAAGTTGTTCGCAAATCGTTTCTTCATCAGAGATGGAGCGAAATGTCGCTGGCATCTGAATTGAGCGGAGACAATGCTCTTGCTCGCGTTCAGAATCGTGTGTCAGCGTATTGGGATCGACAGTTTGAAAAGCGGCTTATCGCGACACTGAAGGGTGTTCTGTTTTCTAACGTCGCTAACAACTCCAGCGACATGGTGAATGACATCTCAGGTCTAACAGGCGCATTGGCGAATTTCAACGGCGGAGCTGTGATCGATACCGCGTTGACATTGGGTGATCGTCTGAGCGATGTAAAGGCCATTGCCATGCACTCTGCAATCTACGGCGAAGCATTGAAGAACGATGAAATTACGTTCTTCAAGCCCTCTGAGAATGAGGTCGAGATAGCGACGTACAAAGGGATGGCTGTCATCCTCGATGACAATCTTGCTCCTGCGTCGGGTGTGTACGTCACGATCCTGATGGGGATGAGTGCCGTTGGCTTCGGCGTAGCTGAGCCACGAACGGGATGGGGTACGGAACTGTTTCGCAAACCCGATGCCGGACACGGCGGAGGTCAATCTGTATTGCACAGTCGATTCAACATGGCGATGCACCCGCTAGGCTTCACCTTTACGGCTGCATCTGTCGCGGGGGATAGTCCAACTATCGCGGAGCTTGCTACGGCTGCGAATTGGACTCGCGCCGTTGCGCAACGCAAGTCCGTTCCATTGGCCTACCTGGTCAGCAAGTAATCGAGATTCCCGCCGCCTTCCGGATAGAGGGAGACGTTCTAGCAAGAGGCGTGTCTCTCGCTTTTCTATCGGAGCATTCTATGAGTCACAAGAAGCATCCTCCGGCAAATGCCGCTGTCGAGATCCGATCCTTAGCAGCGGATGGATCAACCTACGTCGGCATCGCGAAGCATTTCAAAGTGGCGAAGGAAACGCTCAATCGGTGGCTAGAAGAGGACATCGATCTTGCGGAAGCGTTCGAGCAAGGCAAGGATGAAGAACGATACAAGCTGCATAACGCTTTGTCTAGGAAGGCGCTAGGCGGAGATATCGTTGCGGCCATGTTTCTGCTCAAATGCAGGCACGGTTACGATGACAAGGCCGCGCAGCACACCAACGTCAACGTTGGTGTGTCCGTCGCGCCATCAGTTCTAGTGATGCATTCGCACGGCAGTGATGAGGGATGGGAAGCACGATCCGTAGCGCAGCAACGTGATCTGGTGGCGAACGCTGCGAATCCACCAAAGCAGATTGAGGCGACGATAGAGCCACCCGCATACGTTCCGTTTGTCGAGTCGGCACCAGCCTGGATGCCTGCTCATTTGATCAAGGCGACGCCACAGACAGCGCCAGAAGCCCCTGAGTGGCGTGGCAACGCATAGTTCATCGCAGGCCGAATTGCGGCTTTGCTTCTTTCACTGCTGGTGGAGTGGCGCGATTGTTAGGCTGACCGCTGGCACCACTGGCGCGGCTTGCAATGGTGATCGATTTGAATACCTTCGCTTGCGGGTGCGCATCGCTTGTCAGCAAATCAATCAATGCGCTGCGTTCAAACGGAACAGGCTTTTCACCTTTCAATACAGGCTTGCCGTCCGCAGTCTGCAAGGTGAGCTGGCTGTGCAGAAACTCTTTTGCAGCATCGCACTGCTTCTTTATCGTTGGTTCTGCCAATCCGCGTTCGTCCCTTAGAAAGCAGGCGAAATTCTGCAGAACACTGTGATGGGGACCTTCGAGTATGGGCGGCTCGTCAAGGCGTCCTAAGAAGCGGAACCAGTCTGTAACAATAACCCTGAACCGTCTTTGTACTTGTTGCGGATCAGTGAGTCTGCTCGCATGGGGTTCCCGGTTCGCCCATGCTTTCGCAGCAATATCGATAGCCTTCGGGGTAAGACGGCTCTCCGATGTGAGCTGCATCCGCGAAACAGCCGCCGCAATGTAGATTCCCAATTGACGAAGGGAAGACCACGAACTTCCCTCGTCAGTTTGTGCTGGAGAAATTGTTGGCGTTCTTCCGCCATTGACAGGTGGGCATATCGCGCTAAAAGATTCTGATTCCATAACGACTCGGTTGACATGAGTGAGGCTCCTTTCTGATCTAGAAAGGATG
>JAOAPF010000283.1 GCA_025462755.1 Edaphobacter sp. | reverse complement strand
CCCTCCACCCTCCGCGCCGCCCACCAGGTCCTCACCACCGCCGGCTTCCGCGTCATCCTGCCCAACCACCACCTCTGCTGCGGCCGCCCCCTCTACGACTTCGGCATGCTCGACACCGCAAAAAAATATCTCCTAAAAATCCTGGACGCTCTTGCTCCTCAGCTCGCCGACGGCACACCCATCGTCGTGCTCGAACCCAGCTGCGCCTCCGTTTTCCGCGACGAGCTCACCAACCTCTTCCCCAACGACCCCCGCGCCGCCCAACTCCGCGACCAGACCTACCTCCTCAGTGAGTTCCTCATCAAACACGCCCCCCACTACCAACCTCCGCAGCTTGCAAAATCCGAAAAAATCCTCGTCCACGGCCACTGCCACCATCGCGCAACGATGGGCATGACCGACGAGCTAGCCCTCCTCTACGCCACCGGAGCCGACGTCCAACTCCTCGACTCCGGCTGCTGCGGCATGGCCGGCCCCTTCGGCTTCGAAAAAGACAAATACGCCCTCTCCCAAAAATTAGGCGAGCGCGTCCTCCTTCCCGCCATCCGCAACAACAGCAACGCCATCATCGTCAGCGACGGTTTCAGCTGCTGCGAACAAATCACTCAGAACACAAACGCCCGCCCCAGGCACCTCGCCGAAGTATTAGCTCGCTCAACTTGAACCGTTGCCTTTGCTCTCACGTTGCTCCGCATAAATGCGTCATCCTGAGCGAAGCGCAGCGGAGTCGAAGGACCCCGACCCTATGTCCTCGCCACTGTCGCCCTTGCCTTTCGTCCCGTCATACCGCAGAGCCTGCTCTGGGCGAAGCCGAACGGGGGATTTGCTTTCCTCCAGTCTCGTCGCCCGCCCAAAAAAAATAATCCCCACCATCCGCACCGCCGCATGTATCCTGTCCCCGCTCCCAATTCGACCAAGGCAACTGAGGATCACGATGAGAACCTCCACAGTACTAGCCGCAGTCTCCACCCTCCTTCTCTCCCTCCCGATCGCAAAAGCGCAGAGCCCCTGCGTCACCGGATGGACCACCAGTTTCGGTGGCCCCGGCCTAAAAAAGGGAGCTCCGTTTACGGCAACCGTAAAACTAACTCTCGACCAGAAACTCGCTGACGGGAACGCCATTCACGGCGAGGTCCAGTACCAAATCGCCCGCGACGCTTCCGGCAAAACCCTGAACGAGATGCCCATGAACTGCACCCCGGGTGAAGATGGACAAATGCACCAAGCCTTCCAGGTTACTGTTCGCTCTGGAAACACGATGGAGAATTGGACTCTCGGCGACGACCGGATGCAAAAAATCGCTAATATCGTGCACTTTCCGGAACCAGTGAAGCCATCCCAGGCCGACATCGAAGCCATGCGTGCTAATGCCCGCTCTCACCCGGCACGCACCAACGATTGGCAAACAGAGAAACTTGGCACTCGCGAGTTCGCGGGCATCACAGCAAACGGCACCCGCAGAACTCAGACCATCCCCGCCGGAGAACAAGGCAACGCGCTTCCGCTCGTGACCGTCAACGAGTCATGGACCTCATCACAGCTTAATCTCGACATGATGGCAATCTTCGACGATCCCCGCCGAGGCCGCACCACCGCCGAAATAGTAGAACTCCACCAGGGCGACCCCGATCCATCCCTCTTCTCTCCACCTAAGGACTACACCATCAAGGAACAAGCCGCCCCACCGCCCGCCACCATCATCAGCTCTCCCACCACGCAGTGATATCCGAATCTGCCTTTTCTTGTCGTCGGCTCAGCGACTTTTGGCGGTGCTGTCCAGCCGACAGCAAAAAGAATTTCGGTAATGGTCAGTTTGAAAATACAATCACGTCTAATGGTTCACCAAGGAAGCGCCGAGCGGGGGCGCTCCGAAAAATTGAACTGGGGCAGCGAAGAGGAGAACAGGACCACCTCACGCGAGTTGCACGAACGGCAACCTGTATATCGGCCCCCAGACCCCAAACCAACCAACAGACCGGGCACCCCATCCCCCGCCGGGTGCCCCATCCTTCGCGCATTTTGCGAAGGGTGGGATGTAAACCGCTGACCGGCCTCCAAACCTTTGCTGTCGCCGTGCTGTTCGCTCCGCCCGCAACGTCCAAAAGCTCCGCTCAAACTATCTACTCTATTCGTAATGAGTTACAAAATTTTTTCCCAAAAACCCAAGCAAAACCGCATGTCAAGCCCCAAAACCACGCAACTCCCTGTCAACAAATGACATACGCCTGGCATCTTCACCCCCGCTGAACCCGTATAATTGAGCTAAGAGAAAAGGAAAAGCCCTCGGTCCTCCAACATCGGGGGCTTTTCCTTTTAAATCAGGAGTTTACAAAAAGTCTCCAATAGAATGAACACTTTACACGAGAGGTCCAAGCCTAAACCTTTTCCTTCTGAGACTTTACGCAAAAACCACCCAGACGGGAGTACCCATCGGTTTGCCACCTCCCACGCGCAACCTCTACGCTAGCCACGAGCAAAACATGACCATCAAACACGAAGTCGAAGCCCTCCTCACCCGCCTCGGCGTGCCCGTCACCGCCTACACCGGCGGCGACCTCACCACCCGAACCCCCATCACCGGCGAGATCATCGCGCACGTCCCCACCATCAACGCAGCCGACGCAACCCAGGCCATCGCCCAGGCCCACGCCGCCTTCCTCGAATGGCGCACCGTGCCCGCCCCCAAACGCGGCGAACTCATCCGCCTCCTCGGCGAAGAGCTCCGCGCCGAACTCCCCACCCTCGGCCGCCTCGTCACCATCGAAACCGGCAAGATCCTCTCCGAAGGCCAAGGCGAAGTCCAGGAGATGATCGACATCTGCACCTTCGCCGTCGGCCTTTCCCGCCAGCTCGCCGGTCTAACCGTCCCCTCCGAGCGCCCCCGCCACCGCATGATGGAGACCTGGCACCCCCTCGGCGTCGTCGGCATCATCTCCGCCTTCAACTTCCCCGTCGCCGTATGGAGCTGGAACGCCGCCCTCGCCCTCGTCTGCGGCAACGCCGTCGTCTGGAAGCCCTCCGAAAAGACCCCCCTCACCGCCCTCGCAACCCAGGCCATCTTCGACCGCGCCGCCGAAAAATTCGGCAATATACCCAAAGGCCTCGCCACCCTCCTCATCGGCGACGCCACCGTAGGCCAGCAACTAGTCGACTCGCCACTCATCCCCCTCGTCTCCGCCACCGGCTCCACCGCCATGGGCCGAGCCGTAGCCCCACGCCTCGCCGCCCGCTTCGCCCGAGCCATCCTCGAACTCGGAGGCAACAACGCCGCTATCGTCGCCCCCACCGCCGACCTCGACCTCACCCTCCGCGCCATCGCCTTCTCCGCCATGGGCACTGCCGGCCAGCGCTGCACCACACTCCGCCGCCTCATCGTCCACGACAGCATCTACGACCAGCTCATCCCCCAACTCAAAAAGGTCTACGGCTCCGTCGTCATCGGCGACCCCGGCGAACCCAACACTCTCGTCGGCCCCCTCATCGACGAGCGCTCTTTCAATGTCATGCAGAAAGCCCTCGCCGAAGCTCGCACCGCAGGCGCAACCATCACCGGCGGAGACCGCGTCCTCACCCAGGAAAATCCCGAAGCCTTCTACGTTCGCCCCGCCTTAGTCGAAGTAGCCGCCCAAACCAACCCCCATCCAGAGTTAATCAAGTTAGTCAAACACGAAACGTTCGCCCCAATACTCTACGTCCTCAAATACTCCGACTTCCACGACGCCCTCCGCCTCCACAACGACGTCCCCCAGGGCCTGTCCTCCAGCATCTTCACCATGAACCTCCGCGAGGCCGAACAGTTCCTCTCCGCCACCGGCTCCGACTGCGGCATCGCCAACGTCAACATCGGCACGTCAGGCGCGGAGATCGGCGGAGCCTTCGGCGGCGAAAAAGAAACCGGAGGAGGCCGCGAATCCGGCTCCGACGCCTGGAAGCAGTACATGCGCCGAGCCACCAACACCATCAACTACGGCACCGACCTCCCCCTGGCACAAGGCGTCAGCTTCGACATCGACTAAAGTTGCCGTTGCAACTTTCTGTTGAATCGCCCTTGCCTGCTCTTTTGTTTGCCATTCGTAGCGAAGCGGAGGAATCTGCTGTTGTTCTTTCCACCAACACAAAGCTTCGTCATTTCGACCGAAGCGGCTCACAGTCTTATCGTGAGCCGCGCAGTGGAGAAATCCGCTTCTCTACCGCAACCGTGTCTGGGCAAGCGCCTGCATTTGCTCTGGTCCGTTCTCCCGCGAACCCCAAGGTGGGGCGCCATTTTTACTCGCAAAAACCTCACTCAGCCGCCGCAGACTTCCTCCCCGCCAACCGCCCATCCATATCCGCAAGCACATACGTCACCACAGACAACATCGCCGCATTCTTCCGGAACTCCACCGGATCCACTTTATCCAGCGTATCCGCCTCCGTATGGTGCCAGTCGAAGTAGTGCGTCCCCACCGTCCGCGGACTCAGCGCCGGAACTCCATCCGCCACCAGCGCCTCAATATCCGAACCACCGCCGCCCGCCGAAACCGTATCCGTCCCGATCGGCACCAGCAGCGAGACGATATCCTGCAACGTCACCACCGACTCCTTCACATCCCCCGGCATCGCATTCACGTCCAGCGGAGCCGCAGGCGCTGCAACCGATCCAGTCGCACCCGCCGGAGTACGCGGCCGACGCGGGCCACCCATACTGCCATACCCCATCCCCAGCGGCTTCTCCGCACCCCCATCCATCTCAATCGCCGCCACCTGATCCCCAATCTTCTCGCCAATCATCTTGCGATAAGCCCGTCCCCCCGCCCCGCCATTCTCTTCATTCACCCAGAACACCAGCCGGATCGTACGCTTCGGCTTCAGCCCCAGCTTATGAATCAACGACACCGCCTCATACGCCGCCATAATCCCCGACCCATCATCCTGCGCCCCCTGCCCCACATCCCACGAGTCGATATGCCCGCCAATCGCCACCACCTGCTCCGGATGCTCACTCCCCACAATCTCGCCCATCACATTGCCCGCCTCGACATCGGCCTCCATGTGCGCGTCCATCTGCAGATGCACCGTCACCGGCCCTTCCTTGCACAGCCGCTCAATCATCAGCGCATCTTCCACCGAGACCGCCGCCGCCGGAATCTTCGGCTGCTTCGCGTCATACACCAGCGCGCCCGTATGCGGAGTCTGCATCGCCAACCCAGTCGCCGACCGCACCAGCATGGCAACCGCTCCCTTCGCCGCTGCCCGGGACGCGCCAAATGTCCTGTACTGCGTATTCACCCCATAGCCATGCCAGCCCGGGTTGTAGACCACAATCTTCCCCTTCACCTGCTCCGGCGTCATCGCATCGAGAGCCGCAAAGCTCGGCACAAACACCACCGGCGCCGTAATCCCTCCAGCCGGCGTCGCCACACTCATCCCCAACCCAAGCATATGCAGCGGCCGATTCACCGCCCCCGGTCCCGAGGTCATCATCGTGCCCGACTCACTCCCCCGCACCCACCGCGGCACCATCACCAGCTGCACCTTGACGTTCTGCAACCCCGCCTTGCGCATCAGATCCGCGCCCCACGCAATCGCCGTATTCAACTGCGGCGTTCCGCTCAGCCGCTTACCCACGTGGTCGCACAGATACGTCAACGCCGCATAGCCATCCTCATCGGTCTCCGCCGCCTGCAAAATTTTATCCGCGTCAGCCTTGTACTTCGCCGCCAGCGGACCCGCAACTCCCGGCATCCCCGGCTCCGGCTTCGCATCCGGCGCACCCATCTGCGCAAACACCGGTTGAGCCAAGCACAGCGCAGCCCCCATCAACACAGCGGCAAAACCTCTCATGCAATTCTCCCTTTCCCTTTGAACATAGAGCCTAACCGCCATCAAGCACAAGCTCACACGAAATCCGAAAGTGGTCAGTTTCCGAAAACGCCGTTTTTTTGCAGTTAGACTAGAGAAGCCCGAAAGGCGTTAGGTTTAGGCATGGACGCAATCGCTGACGCGGTCAAAGTTCTCTACGAGACATTTGCGCGCTATCCCCGTCCGGTGAAGATCGAATGCTGCCCGTGCGGTTGTACAAAACCAGACGCGACGGCCCATCTCCTCACGGTCCCGTTGCGTGAACTCAGCTTTCGGATCTTGCAGATTATTCGTGCAGTGCAATGACCACTCAAGGATCTGTTGATGACTTTCGATACCTACTGCCGCGACTCTTCCAAGGCATAGCGGAGGAAATATATTCGTACAACCCTGAGGGCCTCTTCGGAAAGCTTAACTACGCCAAGTGGCGCGATTGGCCGGCAGACGAGATAGCGGCGGTTAAAAGCTACCTCCAGGCTCTTTGGGAAACCGGGCTGACAACCTTTCCCCTTGAAGAACGCTTACCAGAATTCTTTGAGATCGAAACGTTGCTCGCCTCAATTGCCGCGACTGGGGAAGCCTTGGAGCCGTACCTAAACAGGTGGACTGATAACAAGACAAGAGAGGCTGACGAACACCTCATTAAGTTTGTGACCATGTACGCGCCGGACTTCGCAGATGGCAAAACCTTCAATACAGGGTTCTGGAGCGATCTGAACACGCAAGCAAAAGCGCTGCGCAGATGGCTTCTCCAGCCCGGCACACTACTACGAATCAATGGCGCAGCTTATCTTGTGCGGAACGATGGATTCGAGCATTTGTTTCGACCAGCTGTCCAAACTCTCGAGGCTGAATCTCATAGGTCAGCTTGATAGTTGACAACTTGCTCGCGAAGTCCGCTACCGTCCTATCACCATCGCACACAAAACATCCATCCCGCTCGTCCAACAAACTCGCGTAGCATCTCCTTAACCAGCGCGATGACCACACCGACTCTCCACCGACTCCTCACCCTCTGCTTAGCCTGCGCCTGCCTGCTCACCACGAGCGCTCCCGCCCAAACCCTCGCCCGCCCCGGCTGGGTCGGCTCCGGCATCAACACCGACGTCTGGTGGAAGCACGCCATCGTCTACCAGGTGAACCCCATCAACTTCAACCCGCCCACCGACAAAGACCCAGCAGCCAGCGGCCTCCACGGCGTCGCCCAGCGTCTCGACTACATCCACTCCCTCGGCGCCGACGCGCTCCTCCTCACCGCTATCCAGCCCGACGCCACGCACGCGCAGTCCATCGACCCCGCCTACGGCACCCTCGACGATCTCGACGACCTCATCCACGAAGCCAGCCGCCGCAACATCCGCATCCTGCTCGACCTCGACCCCAAAATCCCCTCCGCCGACCTCCCCAACGTAGCCCGTTTCTGGCTCAACCGCGGCATCGCCGGCTTCCACATCATCGGTGCAACACCCGAAGCCCGCGCCCAGGCCGCCGAACTTCGCAAAGCCACCAACACCTACCTCGGCCAGCGCATCCTCATCGGCGACGTCGATCCCGCTCTCTCTTCCTCTCCTCACCAGCGAACTTCCAAAACCCCCGACACCGAGATCACCCAGCTTCTCCTCGACACTCGTCTCGGCACCGTCACGCCACTCAACGCCGCCGCGATCCGCTCCGCTGTAGAGTCCACCGAAAGCATCGCGCAAGCCGGCCATAGCCTCGCGCTCCTCTCCACCGACGGCCCCAGTTTCAAACGCAGCATGAGCCGCTACGCCGACGGCAAAAACGATCTCGCCATCGCCAAACTCCTCGCCACCATCCTCTTCACCACCCGCGCACAACCTCTCCTCTACTACGGTCAGGAGCTAGGCGTCACCGAGCCACCCGCCTCCGACGCCAAACCGGCAGACACACCCGCATCTCCCATCATCCTCTGGGACGCCCCGCCCCCACCCCCCAAGGGCAAACCCGCGCCCCCACCCGAGCCCGAAACATCCACGCCCAACGCAGCATTAGAGGACGCCGACCCCGCCTCTCTCCTCAACTGGTACCGCAGACTCATCGAGCTTCATCACAGCAACGCCACCCTCAACTCCGGCGAGTACCTCACCATCAACCGCGACGACCAGAACGTCCTCATCATGATCCGCAAACCCAAAGACGTCTCCGCAACCAACCCAATTCTGGTTATCCTCTGCAATCTCTCCGGTGAGCCGCAGCACCTCTCCATCAAAAACGACACCATGAAACTCCGCCTGCGCGGCAGCTTTCTCCGCACCGTCCTCCGCACCGACAACGGCATGGGCACCATGCACCTGGAATCCATGACGCTCCCACCCTACACCGTCTATATCGGCGCACTCCGCTTCTGAGAAGGCGGTTCGACGCACATGTCCTGCCGGACGGGCCTCCTGCGCGGAGGGCGGGCGTTCACACGCCTTTTTAAATAGTCTCGGCGGCACAAGGAGCATGGGTCCTCCCGTTGGTCGGGAACTTTATCCACCAAGCAACGCGAGGCCCACAGAAGATCATCCCGCCCCAACCGGTACACACGCCACGAAGTGGCCGCCCCACGCGCAGTGGGCTCGTCCGGAAGGACACCAGCTTCTAACCCGCTTGCCCCTAGCCCCGAACCTCTACAGCGCGATCTCATACCCCGCATATACCCGGTCAAACACTGCGTCCCAGCTACACCCCAGCGCATACTCTCGCGCCTTCAGCCGCATCTCCTTCAACCGCACCCAATCCCGTACCAACTCCGCAATCGTCTTCGCAAAATGATCATCTTCAGTTACAAATCCAGTCTCCCCATCCCGCACGATAAACTTCGGCCCGCCATCCGGCGTAACCACCGCGGGCACCCCACTCGCCAGAGCCTCCAGCACCACATTCCCAAACGTATCCGTATGCGAAGGAAACACCAGCACATCCATATTCGCGTAAGCCCGCGCCAGCGCCGCACCCCGCAACACCCCCACAAACTCCGCCGCCTTCAAATCCCTCCGCAACGAAGCCTCCTCGCTCCCCTGCCCGACAATCAAAAACCGAACCCCACTCAAGCCCATCGCCGCCAGCTCCCGCTCCACGCGCGCCAGCAGCGCAACGTTCTTCTCCACCGAAAGCCGTCCCACATACCCCAACACCACGCACCTGTCGCCATCCTCACGCGTCCGGTGCATCGGCGAAAACCAATCCGTATCCACTCCCCGCTGCATTAAAAAGCACGGCCTGCCCGTAGTCCTCTCCAGCATCCGGCAAAGCTCATCATTCGGCGCAAACAAAATCCGCGCCAGCTTGTAGAACTGCGACGCAACCCACAGCCCCCCGGCCTCCACGCCACCTTCAATCGCCGCCCCGCGACTCTCCGCCATTCGCCCCGTCAACCACGTCATCCTTCGCGCGGCATACTCATGCAGATTGGTATGCCACGAGGCCGCCAGCGGCACCCCCATCTCCCACGCGAAGTAAGCCCCGAACATCCCCAGCTCACTCGGCCCCGTAAGGTGTATCAAGTCCGGCCGAAACCGTTCCAGCTCTCGCCGTATCGCTCCGCTATGCCGCCAGAACAGCGTATCGAACTCCAAATCCTTCTCCATTCGCACCGAGCCCCGGCTCCGCCTCAACTCCAGCGTCCGCAGCTCCCCGACCTGTTCGAACGAAATCTCCCGCGTACCCGCCCGCACACAAAGAAACGGCAGCCCATGCCGCTGGGCATACCCCAAAAAGTTTCTGCTGGTATGCGCGACGCCATTCACTTCATGGAAAGAATCCGGAAAGTAGGCAACACGCGGCACGCGCACGGTAGTTAGAGTACAGCGAGAAAATCGATCGACCACGAATTCCCACGGATTAAAAAGGATTGATGCGGATACTGATCAAAGTCCTGCTCGAGAACTGTACGGCTGCTCATGAATCTCCGCCGTGTCCTTCGCGTAACCTTTGCGCTCTTCGCGTTCCCGCTTTCCTCTTTCTGAGAACGCATTCATCCTTGGATCCGTTAAATCCGTGAGAATCCGCCGTCAATTCAACTCAAAGCTGCCCCAGCGTCGCGCGCATCTCCACGCTATCGTTCCAGGCCATCCGCAACCCGCTCGACACCGGGCCCGCACCCAACATTCGAACCGCTCCAAGCACCGCCCGAAGATAAGCTGGCGCCCCACCGAACATCCAGAGCCGCGCCAACGGCTGCATCTCCCCATCAGCATCCGGGTGATACACCCGCTCATCCCACAATCGCGAGCCCTCCGGAAAATCGGGATAGTTCCGGATCGCCGCCAGCGTCGACTGCAGGATCCTATGCTTCCAAGGCTCGGCATACTGCGGCATAAACAGCACATGACTCTGCCGCTCACGCCTGACCTCATGCACGAACTCCGTAAAGCTCCCCGCACGCGTCAGATTCACATTCGCATTCGGCTCCACGCCATGCCGGTCGCCCCCGCTGATCACCAGCTGGTTCCACTTGCCCGCCAGCGTCGCAGCCTCGCGATTTTCCTTCCAGTCCCGCAGCCCGTTCAACTCGAGCGCATGAACAAACTGTCCATTCACCGCCAGAAATTCATTCACCAAAACATCATGCTTGTCTTTCCCCACCCGGTACAGATCCCACAGCGGATGATTGAAGACGATCAGCACTCCCGGTAGCTCATCGAGCTCCGCCAGCATCTCCGTCAAAAGCTTCGGCGCCCGCGTCTCCACCGGCGTCGCCGTAAACCCAGCGAGCCGCTTCATCCACACCGCCCCCACCGCACTCGGCAGGTTATGAATCCCCAGGTGAAACGCCGTCGCGCCAAACGGCACCGTCCACTCCACCGACACTGGAATATGCCGCGAAGCCGCCACGGTCCGCAGCAGCATCGGCGCCTGAATATCATCATGGTCCGTCAGCGACACCAGTCCCGCAATCTGCAGCTTCTCTTCAATCTGCCGCCGCTCCAGATCAAATGCCAGGCTAGGGGTCAGCGGCGGAGTCCAGTAGCTACGCGCATAGTCCGGATCAATCCCCGTGAACCGTTTGCAGCGCTTCTCGGCCCACCGCATCACCGGCTGCAGCACGCTCCAGTCCTTCGACAGCTCGGAGATAAAATCCAGCGTCTCTTTCGATTGGTTAGTATGGCTATGCAACGAAACGCCCGTCGTAAAGCCCTTCGCTGCCTCTGGTTCCCGCCACAGGTACGACACGCTCGACTGGCTCATGGTCTTCCCCCCACGCTAACGACGCCAGTATCACCATTCTTTGTGACAGCCCTGTGACTGCACCAAGAACGCAG
>JAOAPF010000418.1 GCA_025462755.1 Edaphobacter sp. | reverse complement strand
CATCAGGACTAGCTGCCTCGACGGCCGATCGCTGACGTTCGTAAACGTGTGTGCCGCGCCACCCGGAACACTGACAAGATCTCCCGCCGACACATAGAATCTCCGACCATCGACCTCATAAAAATATTACATGCAAGGGAGCGATGGGGTGAGTGGTTTCGTCATTGTCAATTAGATGCATATACACATAATGGATTCACAAAATTCGAAGGACGGTTCAGAGAGCCGCAGATACTACGACTGGATCTAGCTTCGATTCCGAATGACGCGCTCGTACACCTTTACATACTCAGCTGCCGGCTTGTCCCAGGAAAAATCCTGCGCCATGGCACGCTTCATCATCTCCGTCCACACTTTCTTGTTACGGAAGGTATTCAGCGCACGATGTATCGCATCCAGCAACGCCCACGGACTATAGCCCGAGAACTTGAAGCCCGTGCCGCCGCTGTTGGGCTGCTCATCGATGGTGTCGTCGAGACCACCGGTTGCGCGAACCACAGGGATGGTGCCGTACTTCAGGCTGTAAATCTGGCTCAGGCCGCTGGGCTCGTAGCGTGACGGCATCAGGAAGATGTCGGCGCCAGCTTCGATCTTGTGCGCGATTACGTTATCGAACTTCACCTGAACCCGGACCTTCGAAGGGTAGCGGTTAGCTATCTCTACTAACAGACGCTCGTAGTATTCCTCGCCAGTGCCGAGAATCGTCAGCACCACATCTTCTTCAACCAGCTTGTCCATGATCTCGACGATGAGGTCGAAGCCCTTCTGGGTTGCGAAGCGCGAGACGACGCCGATGACGGCGGTTTCATCGCTGACTCCCTCAAACCCAAAGGCATGCAGCAGGTCGCGTCGGCATTCTTTTTTGCCGGCAAGGTTTTCCGCGGAATAGTGCGCTGCGATATGCGGATCGGTGGCCGGGTTCCACTCGCCGTAATCCACGCCATTGAGTATGCCGAAGAGATCGGCGCTGCGCTTCCGCAGGATATCCTCGAGTCCGTTGCCAAACTCAGGCGTTTGGATCTCCTCGGCGTACTTGCGGCTGACGGTTGTGATGGCGTCGGCGTAGACAATGCCGCCTTTGAGGAAGTTCACCGTGTCGTAGTGTTCAAGCTTATCGAAGGTAAACATGTCCCAGGGCAGCAGCAGTTTTTCCATCGTCTGCGGTGGAAACCAGCCTTGATAGGCCGCGTTGTGAATTGTGAGCACAGCCGGAACGTGACGAAAGACGGGGTCGAAGAAGTAGGTGGAGCGCAGCAGGACGGCAAGCATTGCCGTCTGCCAGTCGTGCACATGGTAGACGTCCGGAATTTCGATCATCTTCGAAGCTTCAATCACCGCTCGACTCAGCAGGCCGAAACGTTCCGCGTTGTCGGGGTAGTCGCCTGAGGGGGTACCGTAGAAGCCTTCGCGATCGAACAATTCGGGGCAGTCAATGAAGTACGTTTGCACACCCTCATCCAGTCCACCGTTGAGGACGCGGACGAAGCGGTTGTAGGACGGGAATGGAATGGTCAAGCTGGGAAGAACGACCGGAGGATTCGGCACGGCCTTGGCGACCTGCCGGTAGTACGGAATAAATACGCTGACCTTGTGGCCAAGTTTGGCCAGGGTTCGGGGGAGCGCGCTCACCACATCTGCAAGTCCGCCAGTCTTGGCCCAGGGAGCACACTCCGATGCTGCGAATACGATATGCATTCAGTCTTCCTTCTTCTTTTCAATCAAACCGTTAGTCTATAAGAGCACGTGGCGAGTCACACGGATGCAGATGAAACGTAAGCCAAAATTCGGACAGAACTTTCTTGTGGACGATGCTGCCCGCCATGCCATCGTGGATGCCCTTGGCGATATTAGCAAGCGGACGGTGATTGAGATTGGGCCGGGCCACGGTGCAATCACCGAGATACTTGCCGGTCGATGCCGCAGGCTGATTGCGCTGGAGCTCGACCGAGCGCTGGCCGCCGAACTGACCTTCCGATTTCGCGGTCAGCCGCAGGTACAGATTATCGAAGGCGACATTCTCAAAGCCGATCTTCGAGCGCTTGTGCCCGAGAGCGAAACTGCTGACGTGATCGGGAACCTGCCGTACTACATCACCTCGGAAATTCTGCTGCAGCTCTTTGCCGCAGGCAGTGCCGGGCTGATCGACCGGGCGGTTCTGATGATGCAGCGCGAGGTGGCGGACCGCGTCTCCGCTGCTCCAGGGGTTCGCGACTACGGGCTGCTCTCAGCTACTGCGCAGATGAACGCAGATGTCGACAGTCTCTTCACGTTGCCACCGGCTGCGTTCTCGCCGCCTCCGGACGTCTACTCCACTGTGCTGCGGTTGCAGTTTGCGCCTCGGTTTGCCGAACTCGGCGTTGATGCCGCAGGGTTCAACAACTTTCTGAAGCAATGTTTCGCGCAAAAGCGAAAAACGCTGCAGAACAATCTGCGTGCGGCCGGATATTCGGTTGAAGAACTCTCCGCGGCGTGGCCAGCCAGTATGCCCGCGCAGGCACGAGCTGAATCGCTGGCTTTGGAGCCGATGGCGGAGTTGTATCGCACGCTGCTCAGAACGGGCGTTCTTCCTTCCGGTGCGGTGACCGCTCAATAAATGCGACCACGCAATTTCGTGGTTGACGCCGCTACCGCTTGGGTGAAACAGAGGCCGGAGCGTTTGGTGTTGTGTGAGGAGCCGGCGGCGGCGGCATCGGCCGGAAAGCTGGCGGCGGAGAAGGAGGAGGCGATGGACGAGGCGCATACACAGGTTGAGATGAACGTGACGCAGAGTGTTCAACCTGCATCTGTGCTGGGTAGCCCAAGTTCTGCGGAGGGGGCGGAGGTGGGCGCATCTGTCCCGCGGGCTGTCGGGTTCCACTGGCCGCAACAGGCGGGGTCACCGACCTGTACTCCGGGCGCAAGTCATTTCGAATTGTCGCAGCAGGAACCGCACCGGTTACGCCTAATCCCGGCTGCCGGCTGACGTGTTCGATGGCCAAGTCATTCCGCAAAACAAGAGTAGAGCGGCCGCGGTCCTTCGACGTGCCTGTATCGCCGATCGGCCGGATTGGTTCCGCAGGCACACCGGCGATCATGCGCGGCTCGTGCGAGGATTGCAGCCCGGTAGCTGGCTCCCGAGGAGCACGGCCGACTGGAATGGGATGAAGCATGCCCAGCTCATGGATGGGCCGGGTGGGAGGATGATAGTTCAATGGCGGATGAACAATGTTGACGGTAAACACTGCGCCAGAGCTTCTTCGGATACCCAATCCTGCTCGCCCGCAGACGGCTCCCGGCGACCAGCCCCAACCAAAACCATTCCAGTACGACCAACAGCCACAGTGGAACGGCGTCCAGCCCCACGCGTAGGCCGACGCCCAGACATATCCGGCGCCGGGATACGCTACCCAGCTGCCATATCCGTACGGATCGAAGTCGGTGTCCTCTGCAATGGCGGGCTGCCACACCTTACCTTGACCGGGGACGTTGTACCAGCTTCCGTTGGCGTCCAGATCGGCCCAACCATAGCCTTCATCTCCCGCATAACCGTCGCGTGCGCTCGTCCGGTTTAATGCTGCGTCGGCTGCGGCCTGATCGCGCGCCCGGTTCCACTCGTCCCAGGAATCCTGTTCAACATTCTGCGACACGGAGTATTGACTGCTGTCGGAGGCGTCGCCGGTCAGCGACTCGCCAGCGCGTACATCTTTCTTATAGCCTCCCGCCTGAGGCGTGCTGGTGTGCTCGACTTGTACTGTGCCGTCGAAGACGGAAACCGTCGCGGGCGGCTGATCGAGATTGATGCGGATCCTGGCATTCGCAACCGGTGAGACCAGTTCCCCGCCCGCGTCAACGATGTAGAAATACTTGGAGGATGCGCGCAGTTCGGCATAGATGAGTCCGTGCAGGACCGTCATCTGCGTATGAAAGTTCTCCGCTGGATCTACGCTCAGGACACTTAATCCCAGAGAGCTGTTGGGCGTCAGGCGGACGACGCTGCCGTCCTCAAACTCCACCTCGGCCTGACCGTCTTCGCCTGTGGTCAGGCGGGCACCTTCGGCCAGCGGCATGTTGATCTGGGCGGGATCGCCTACAGTGTTATCGAGGTGATCGACGGTCACCTCGCCCTGCAAAAAGCTGAGTCTGGCGGCGCGGTGGGTAGGAGCGTCGTCCGCTCGTGCGTCGAGTGTGCTCGCTGAAGAAAGAAGAAGTACGGTCAACCAGACACTCAGACCAGCGCCCCAATGCTTACACCACCGACATGGCCACGCGAACGCGTGCATAACACCCCCGGGCCGAAACGACACTGGTTATTAGACGTTCACGTCAGCCAACCGCTTCAATGATTTTCGGTGGCGACCTGCTCCAGTATCTTCTGCGCCCGCAATCGTACGCGCTGGATCACTGCCGTGTCATCGGCAATCAATGCCAGTGCCGGCGCGATCGTACCCAGCTCCAACGCGCGTCCCGCCTCAGCCTCCTGGCCCAGTGAGATCATCTCCGCGTCCAGCCCGAGCCGGTCATATCGGTGCAGAAACTCCAGCCTGCGGCCCTCGTCCAGGGTGTAGGCAATGCCAAAGAAGATATTGGTCAGCGTGTCGACCGTCTTGTTCTCGGAGTAGTTATAGGTGCACGATCCTGAGCCGTCAGAGCCTGTGTAGGTCAGCGTCTTTTTGCCCGTGTCCGCTATGTTCTTCGCCTTCGACGCGCATTCGATATTGAAGTAGTTCGCGGCTCGGGCTGCTTTGAATATCTTCGCAACGGTGCCCCGAGTCAGATTGATGGGGCGGTCGATGTGCTGGGCGGCCTGACCACGCATCGAGTTCGCCGTGGCGGGCGTCTCCGCCTGGTCCGCCTGATAGCGGCCTGTGCCGTCCTCTCGTATCCGCAGAGTGAAGCGCGGAACCGGCAGCCCCGTCCGATCGAATTGAAAACTCACCTCAGCTTGTTTTGTGGCAGAGCCGTCCGCCGCAGGTGCAATGGTTTGGGCGGCGAACGCGAAAACGGTGCACAGGACCAACACGCTTCCGAGCACAACGCGGAGAGCAGCCCTCATCGGCGCGCGCCCTGGAGTTCGAGGGTCTGTGCGGTGTGGATGTGGCAGATCGCAATGGCCAACGCATCGGCGGCGTCTGGCGAATCGAAGGCGTTCTCGTTCTCCAGCAGACGCCTTACCATGAACTGCACCTGCTCTTTGCCAGCGAGTCCATAGCCGACCACGGAACTCTTAATCGACAGCGGCGCATATTCAACCACTGGCAGACCACTGGTCGCCGCGGCCAGCATCGCCACGCCCCGTACCTGTCCAAGCTTCAGCGCAGACTTCGCGTTTGCCGAGAAGAAGACCTCTTCGATGGCGACGATCTCCGGTTGATGCAGCGCCATGAGCGCGGTCAGCTCCGCGTAGATTTGAGCGAGCCGCTGTGGGCCCTTGTCTTTCTTGCTGAGCCGGATCGTCCCTGCGGCAAGATGGACTAGACGCGGCATGCGGGCGTCGTAATACACCTCGACCACACCGTAGCCGGTGAACTCCGTTCCACAATCGATCCCGAAGACTCGCATGGGCGAAGTTTACTGCATTTGGCTGTGCCTTCGGACTATCAAGATTGAGTCCGCCCGGAGGAGCGCCCTGTCTCTAAAATTGGCGACGTAATCGCAACGCGGGTATGAGTGCCGGCCCACGCAACCAGCAGATCCCTCCACTCCGCTACGCTCTGGCCGGGATGACAACCTAGATCAATCACTTCAAAGACGGGATACTAGCGGGAAATTCCTTCAAGCGGCGAACTGGCTGTCGCGTAGAGCTTACGCTGCATGCGACCCGCAAGAAACGCTTGCCGTCCGGCGAGAACCGCATGCTGCATCGCCTCGGCCATCAGCAGTGGATCTTTCGCCGCCGCGATCGCCGTGTTCATCAGCACCGCATCGAAGCCGAGCTCCATCGCCACCGCGGCATCGGACGCGGTTCCCACACCGGCGTCGACGATCAACGGCACCTCGGTGATCAACTCGCGCAAAATGCGCAGGTTCGCCGTGTTCTGCAGGCCCAGCCCACTGCCGATCGGCGCACCAAGGGGCATGACCGCGGCCGCACCCGCATCGATAAGCCGCTTCGCGAAGACAATGTCGTCCGACGTATAAGGCAGCACGGTGAAACCTTCTTTCACCAGCACGCGCGTCGCCTCCAGCGTCGCCTGGATATCCGGATAGAGGGTTTGCTGGTCGCCGATCACCTCGATCTTCACCCAGTCCGACAACCCGACTTCGCGCCCAAGCCGGGCCGCACGAATCGCCTCGTCGGCGGTGAAGCAGCCGGCTGTGTTGGGCAGCAGGAAGTAGCGTCGCGGATCGATGAAGTCCAGCAGCGACTCGCTTGACCGGTCGAGATTGACGCGCCGCACCGCAACTGTGACCATCTCCGCACCAGAGGCCTCGATGGCGGCCTGCGTCTCCGCGCCATCCTTATATTTGCCCGTACCGACGATAAGCCGCGATTGAAAGGCTCTTCCGGCGATCACCAAAGGTTTCATGCTTAATATCCTACCCGTTTCGCAGGCGTAGAAACGCAAACGGCTCGCGCTCAAGGAGAGCAGCGAGCCGTCTGGCGGTGAACTGTTGAGATTGACCTGAGGCGTCCATACTCGGACTTGGCCTCGGCGTGGACTTTTCTACTTCAAAGACCGCCAGGACTAGAGCTATGGACGCTCTAAGCCTCAGTCACCTCACGTATTGTTGTGCAACTATTACAGTCAATTTTCATAGGCTGGACCATCCTCCTTTCCCGTGTAAAAGCAGATTACTCCTGATTCGAATCGTCGACAAGTCCTGCAGGAACATGGCCGCCGGTACATCTAAAACCTCATCTGCGGCATCCATCAACGGGAAAGGCCACTAACCCATGAAGCCAGCAACTGTTATCGGAATAGTTCTCATTGTCCTTGGCATCATCGGATTCGCCACCGGCGGAATTTCGTTCACCCACCGGAAAAAAGACGTCGACGTTGGCCCGGTTCAGATCTCCCATAAAACCCAGGACACTCTCCCTCTCTCGCCTGTCTTCAGTACTGTTTCACTGATAGCTGGCCTGGCTCTGGTAGTTGTTGGAGCGAAATCGAAATAAGCAGACGAACTCTAGGCCTATTTCAGGTAAGCGCGCACAAGATCGATCAGATCTTCGCCTAACTCCGGCGTCAATGGGGCGTGTCCGTCCTTCAGCAGATGCATCCTGATATGGTCTTCCAGCACCTCGGCCATCAATCCGTTGATTCCGCCACGCGCCGCTGCGAGCAACATCAGGACATCGGCGCAGTCAGTGTCTTCCGACGATAAGGCCCGCTCGACACTATCCATCTGGCCGCGAATTCTTTTCACACGATTGAGTAGCTTAATCTGCGCTGTCTTTGTGTGTGACATATTGCTCCAGAATATACCATACCGGGGTATACTATTCCAGTGTCAGTCAGCTGTAAGAAGCGTTCCACATTCCGGACCCTTCGCGCGCAGAAAGGAGGAGTCAGCCGATGATTCAAATGATTCAGCGGATACTGCCCCACAATCCGTCCAGACGAACGGTCGTCAATCATCCTCGCGTTGAGATCACCCGACGCTGGGTTGAGACCGCAGACCAGCGTTGTCCGCTTGCCTGCGTCTGGTTCGCGCTGCGGGAGATCGGCGCAGACCAGGACGACGAGTCCGAATTGCGACGGCCTGCCTTCTCCTTTTTTCGTTTGAAGGCAGGCCGTTTGCAGCTTATTAACAATCTTCCTGCACCCTCTGAGTTGGCCCAATCTTTGAAGAACTCTATACATACAATCGCAGCGATCCTGCTTCTGGGCATCTCGTTCGCAAATGCTCAGGAGCAGGAGCTGTTCGATGGCCGGCGCGGCCGGTCGCCAAAGCTCCCTGAGGCACCCAGCCCAGCGGACGGCACAGCGCCAACGACGTTTCCCCGCTCCGAGACGTCACGCTTCTATATCGCCGGGCAGGCGAACATCATCTTCCAGGCGCACGGACCATTCCACTCGCCCTATGAAGGGGCCAACAGCTTTGTGGGTCGGGGAGAGTACAAGACCTCTCTGCTGGGTACGCTCTATCTTGCAGCGCAACTGCGGCGCGATCCGAAGACGGAGACTGATGCGCTCTTTAACCTTGAATCAGCCGGCGGCCGTGGGCTCAGCGAGGCGCTCGGGCTGGCGGGGTTTACTAATCTTGACGTGGTGCGGAATCCGACCCTAGGGTCGGTGCCGTACATGGCTCGCGCCCAGCTTCACCAGACCATCGGCTTCAGCGATAAGCTGATTGAAGGCACTCGGACACCGTTCTCCCTGGCGACGCAGGTGCCCGAGCGCCGCCTCGAGTTCTTCGTCGGCAAGATGAGTCTGCCGGATTATCTTGACATCAACAGCATCGGCTCCGACAGTCACCAGCAGTTCATGAACTGGACCGTGGACAACAATGGCGCGTGGGACTATGCGGCCGACACTCGCGGCTACACCTACGCCGCGGTCGCCGAGTACGACGACAAGGTGTGGTCTGCGCGCTACGCTCTCGCCCTGATGCCTACGGTCGCTAACGGAATTGACCTTGACTGGAACCTGCGCCGCGCCAGCGGTCAGAACTGGGAGTTTGAGCTGCGGAAACCCCTGCTCGGGAGTCTGCTTCCGCCAGATCGCAAAGGTGTAGTCCGAGTTCTCAGCTATGTGAACCACGCGCATATGGGTCTGTATCGTGTCGCTAACCAGGCCTTTGTCTCCGGTGAAGATCCGACGCCGGACATCACCAAACATGAGACCTATGGCGCGGTAAAGTACGGCTTCACCTTCAACGCGGAGCAGGAGCTGAATCCGAATATGCGAGTCTTTACCCGCGTCGGCTGGAACGAAGGCCAGCACGAATCGTTTGCGTACACAGAAGTCGACCAGACCGTCGAGTTCGGCGGCGACTACTCGGGCAGGAGATGGTCTCGTCCGTATGACAAGCTTGGCGTGGCTTTTGTTTCGAATGCCATCAAAAAGGATCACCAGGACTATCTGAAGCTCGGCGGCCTCGGATTTCTTTTGGGCGACGGCAAACTGAACTATGCGCGCGAAGACATATTTGAGAGCTACTACAATCTGCACGCGTGGCGCGGCGTCTACTATGCGCTCGATCTTCAATTCATCGACCACCCTGGATATAACAAAGACCGCGGCCCGGTTTTGGTTGAGTCCGTCCGCATGCACGTCGATTTCTAGGCGACACGCCTACTGGTACTTTTTTGCGCAAAGTCTTCGAACGACGAGGCTTAGGTGTGGACTTTTGCTTTTAGGCCTCACATGGTGTGAGCCACCGAAACTGAATACCCTTCCGTGCCTACCTGAAGCATCCTCCAACTTGCGGGCTCTCTTGTCGGGCTTCTTTTCGGCAGCCATCTTCACGTCGGCTTCTATGCTCTTGCAAGCGCCTTCTCCTCACGTCTTCTTGAAAAAAGCAAAAGCAGCCACGAAAGAAACAAATGGCCTAATCCAATGAAGCCGAGTACCAGTTGCAAAAACCATAGCTGCGTAAAGGTATCGATCCGCGCGTCTGCGGGTTTGGATCGGTCATAGATCACCGTGACCTCCTGCCCTTCGCTGAAATACGGCGGATTTGTTCCAGTGCTCGACCGCACAGAGACAGAGTTCCCATCCTTCGTCAAGAAAACAAGGCGCGGGTAGTAATTGAGATCGCCATCCGGGTCCGTTTTCGACTCGTTTGCAATGATGGTGGCGCGAACTTTCTCGCCTCCACCGATAAACTTCGCGGTTCTTACGCCGAAGATGACTGCAAAAAACATGCAAATCGAGCCGCTCGCAAGCAATGTAATGCGGAAAAAACGTATCACTTTCATATGCAGTAGAACGTTACCATTCGCCGTATACTCCGCTTGGTGATGATCTTTATTCTTGCGGCCAGTTTCCTGATCGGACTTCTCTTCGGCAGTTTTCTCAATGTCTGCATCTCCCGAATTCCCAATGGGGAGTCCATCGTCAGACCGCGTTCCCGCTGTCCCCAGTGCAGGACGCCGATCGGCTGGTACGACAACATTCCACTCCTAAGCTGGCTTATCCTCCGAGGCCGCTGTCGGGACTGCAAAACGAAGATTCCGTGGCGCTATCCGTTAATCGAATTGAGCGTCGGCATTTGGTTCATAACTCGAGGTTGGCAACTCGGTTATTTGGTCGATCTGGCCAAGGATGGCAGTGCTCATCTCTCAGATTCTGATTTCCTCTCTTTAGGAGTCGCTCAAGTTGGCCTAACCATCCTTGGTTTCTTCCTCATTGGCCTGATGGTCATGGATTGGCAGACGATGATCCTCCCGGATGCCTTCACCCTCACGGGAATCGCGATTGGCTTGTTTCTTGTATGCATTCAGGCCATTTTTCTTGGGCCCGGTGAAGATGAGGTTCACCTCACCAAACACAGTCTCCACCTCACCAGTCCCGGCGGCGTGACCGACCATGGCAATGTCTTTCTCACTGGCCCTGAGAGCCTGATTGTTGGCCGCATCGTTGCCATCTGCGGAGCTGCGCTTCTGCTTCTGCTCATCCGCTGGCTTTACCGGGCTGTTCGCCACCGCGAGGGCATGGGGCTGGGCGACGTCAAACTGCTTGCTATGATCGCCGCTTTCCTTGGCTTCTGGCCTGCGGTCCTGTCCCTTTTTGTCGGGACACTTGCGGCGGCGTTCTACGGCGCCATCCTTCTGGCGCGTGGCAAGGCGGGAGCGACGTCAAAACTTCCCTTCGGCAGCTTTCTTTGTCTGGGCGGACTGGTCGCTGCGGTGTTCGGTAATCGCCTCATCGACAGATACATAGCACTACTTCGATAGCATCCACTCTCAAGCCCCGTTCGCTTGACACTTGCCAGCCGCAATCTTAGAGTCGAAGATGGCCATGCACAGTTACCCATACATCTGGAACTACGTCCCACTCGTGCTTCAGGTTCTGGTCGCTCTCGGACTCGCCTGCGGGATGGTGGGGGCTTCCTTCTTCATCGGCAAACACAAAAATTCACGCACCAAGGCCAGCGCCTACGAGTGCGGCATGGACCCCATCGGCGACGCACGCGGCCGCTTCACCGTTCGCTTCTACATGGTCGCGATGCTCTTCATTCTGTTCGATGTCGAAGCGGTCTTCATGCTGCCCTGGGCTGTGATCTTCCGCCGCCTGCCTGCTCTCACCGGCTCGCGTATGTTCGGCTTCTACGAGATGATCGTCTATCTCGGCTTCGTCGCCGTCGGCCTCTTTTATGTCTGGAAGAAAGGCATTCTGGACTGGGCGACCGATAAGGGAGACCTGTGATGTATGAGCCTTCCTCTGCCCTCAAGGGCAAACAAGCCGTCTTCGAGGCGCATCCTGAAAACGCCGCCGTCAAAGCGCTCGCCGACCTCGCTACGGACGCAAAATTTGACCGCGACGAACTGACCATCACGGTTGCCCGCGAGAGCATCGTCGCTGCCGGAGAGGCCGTCCTGCAGAACGGCTACAACTTCCTCGAAGACGTTACCGCCGTCGACTGGTACCCCTCGGAGCCGCGCTTCCAGATCACCTACCACATCCTCTCGATGTCACTGAAAGCGCGTCTGCGCCTCGTCGTCCGCCTCGACGGCGGGGATGCCGCACTCGCCAGCATTACTCCGGTGTGGCCGTCGGCAAACTTCTACGAGCGCGAGATATTCGACCTGTTCGGCGTACACTTCGGCGGCCATCCCAATCTCCGCCGCATCATGATGCCCGAAGACTGGAATGGGCATCCCCTGCGCAAGGACTACCCCGTGGAGGGCTACCGCTAATGGCATCCACCGTTGAAGAACTGACCGGCCCGGCTGCGATCGACCCCGGGGTTGAAGATGTAGTCGCGAACTCCGCGCGCAATCGCGGGAACGCGCCTCCCGGCGACCAGACCATGGTCATCAACATGGGTCCGCAGCATCCCTCGACCCACGGTGTGCTTCGGCTCGTGGTCGAGATCGACGGCGAAACCGTGGTTTCGCTCGCCCCCGACATCGGCTACCTGCATACCGGCATCGAGAAGACCTGCGAGGCGAAGTTCTACCAGCAGGTGGTTCCGCTCACCGACCGCATCGATTATCTCTGCCCCATGACGAACAATCTCGCCTACTGCCTCGCAGTCGAGAAGTTGTTGGGGTTAGAGATTCCCGAGCGCGCTCAGTACCTCCGCGTCCTGCTCAATGAACTGACCCGCATCCAGTCGCATCTGGTCTGGCTGGGCACGCACGCCATGGACATCGGCGCACTTACGATCTTCCTCTACTGCTGGCGTGAACGCGAAGACATCATGCGCATCTACGAGAACGTCTCCGGCCAGCGCATGATGACCAGCTACTTCCGTGTCGGCGGCCTCGCCCTCGAACCGCCGCTGGACTTCTACAAGCAGGTCCAGGACTTCCTGAACATCATGCCGGACCGCATCACCCAGTATGAAAACCTGCTCACCGGCAACCCGATCTGGATGAACCGGCTCAAGGGCGTTGGCTACCTCTCCGCTGCGGATGCAATCGCCCTCGGCGTCACAGGGCCTCCGCTGCGCGCCTCCGGCGTCGACTGGGACCTGCGCCGCGACATGCCCTACAGCGGCTACGAAAAATTCCAGTTTGCCGTGCCGGTCTCCAATGTTGGCGACGTCTGGGCCCGCTACGTCGTCCGTATGCAGGAGATGCGCGAGTCTCTCAGTATCTGCCAGCAGGCGCTCGATGGCATGCCAGAAGGACGCATCGTCGCGGACGCTCCGAAGATCATTCTGCCCGACCGTGAAAAGATGAAGACCGAGATGGAATCCCTCATCCATCACTTTAAGATTGTTACTGAAGGCTTTGGTGTGCCCGCGGGTGAGGTTTATCAGGCCGTTGAATCGCCTCGCGGCGAGATGGGTTATTACGTCGTCTCGGATGGCACGGCGAAGCCTTACCGGGTCCACATGCGCAATCCGTCGTACGCGACCCTGCAGGCGCTCGAAACGATGTGCAAGGGCCGCCTACTCGCCGATGTTGTTGCGGTCATCGGATCGATTGATATTGTGCTCGGAGAGATCGATCGCTAATGAATCCCTCTGAGGCAGCAATGGATTCCCGCCTCAGAACAGAACTTTGGACCTCCTGGGCATCGCTGCTTCGCTCCTACGCCGCGGCCCACGGACTCAGCAGCCGGCATCATGCAGTGGTCGAGGTCGGCGGAGACGAGATTACCCTCCGTGTCGGCAGCCGCTGGCTTCGCTTCACGCACGAGGCGCTTGAAGATAGTGAAGGACACCGCTTCTCCTTCAACATGCAGGAAGATGGAACGGTTAAACTGAACGGTATCGCCGAAGAGATGGACCTTGCCGCCGAGAGGCTGGCGCGGGAGATGATGCAAAGTGAGTGAAGTCGCCAACACAATCTTTTCGCCGGAGCTGGCCGCGCGCTTCGATAAACTTGTCACGATCTACCCGCTGAAACGGTCGGCGCTCGTTCCCATGCTGCTGTACGCGCAGGACGAGGTTGGCTATGTCTCGGAGGCTGTTGTAAGGGAGATCGCCCAGCGGCTCGACCTGCTGGAGCTCGATGTTCGAAACGTCCTCAGCTACTATTCGATGCTGCGCGCCAAGCCTGCGGGCAAGTACAACGTGCAGGTGTGCACCAACATCTCCTGCATGCTGCGCGGTGGTTACGAGATCCTCGACCACTGCAAGCACAAGCTTGGCATCGGGCACAAAGAGGTCACCAGAGACGGTGTCTTTTCTCTGGAAGAGGTCGAGTGCATCGGCGCCTGCTGCTGGGCCCCCGCCATCCAGATCAACTACGACTACCACGAGAACCTAACGCCCGCAAAAGTCGATGCCCTGTTCCAGCTGTATCGCGACGGCAAGGGAAAGGACGAAAAATAATGCCGACCCTCGTCAGTCATCCCGATGAAGTCAGAGTGCTCTCCCGCCGCTTCGGCCAGGGCGCCAGGGACATCGAAAAATACGTCGAACTCGACGGCTACAAGGCTGTGCAGCAGGCCATCGCCCAGGGTCCGGAGATGTCCAACTGGATCATCAATACCATGAAGGCCTCGGGCCTGCGCGGACGCGGTGGTGCCGGCTTCCCCACTGGGATGAAGTGGTCGTTTGTTCCGAAGACGTCGGAGAAGCCGAAGTATGTGCTGGTCAACGGCGACGAGTCCGAGCCCGGCACCTGTAAAGATCACGTCATCTTCCTCGAAGACCCGCACGCCGTCATCGAGGGCACCATGATCGCCGGCCTCGCCATCGGGTCGAAGCTTGGTTTCATTTATCTGCGCGGCGAGTACCGGTATCTCATCAAGATCGTGGAAAAGGCCGTCGCCGATGCCTATGCGAAGGGATTTCTGGGTAAAAATATCTTTGGTAGCGGCCTCGAGTTCGACATCATTACCCAGACGGGCGCGGGGGCGTACGAGGTCGGCGAAGAGTCGGCGTTGATGGAGTCGCTCGAAGGCAAGCGCGGTGTGCCTCGCATCAAGCCTCCCTTCCCTGCCGTCGTCGGGCTGTACGGCGGACCTACGGTTATCAACAATGCTGAGACAATTGCGTCCGCTCCGCACATTCTGCTGATGGGCGGCGAGGCGTATGCCAAGCTTGGCAGCGAGCGCAACGGCGGCACACGTCTCTTCGGAATCAGCGGCCATGTGGAGCGCCCCGGCGTCTACGAGCTTCCCATGGGTTACAACCTCAAGCGCGCCATCTACGAGGTGGCAGGCGGCATCAAGGACGGCAAAAAGCTGAAAGCCGTTGTCCCCGGCGGGGCAAGCTGTCCGGTGCTCACCGCAGACGAGATCGACGTTGGTCTCGACTTCGACCAGATGGGCAAGGCCGGCACGATGCTCGGCTCCGGCGGCATCGTTGTTTTGGACGAGACCGTTTCGATCGTCGAATTCGCCCTGCGCACCATCGCCTTCTACCAGCACGAGTCCTGCGGCTGGTGCATCCCCTGCCGCGAGGGCACGGACTGGATCAAGAAGACTCTCACACGCGTCTATAACGGCGGCGGTAGCAAAAAAGACGTCGACAACGTCCAGTACCTCGCCGAAAACATGATGGGCCGCACCTTCTGTCCGCTGGGCGACGCGGCGGCGATGCCAACGCTCGGCTTCGTCAAAAAATTCCGCAAGGAGTTTGAAGACTATATCGCCGGCAATAAGGCCGGAATCCCCATCATCACCGTCGAGCAACTCGTCGGAGCAGGACACTAAATGGCAGACGTAAAATTCACCGTAGACGGCAAACAACTCACCGCCCCCGCGGGCACGCTGCTGATCGAAGCGTGCAAGTCCGCGGGCATTGAGATCCCTGCCTTCTGCTACTATCCCGGGCTCTCGCTTCAGGCGGCGTGCCGCATGTGCGTGGTCCGGATTGAGAAGATGCCGAAGCTTCAGACCGCGTGCACCACGCCGGTGGCCGAGGGCATGGTCGTCATCAGTGAATCTCCTGAGATTGCCCAAGCCCGGAAAGCCACGTTGCAGCTTCTGCTCGGCAACCACCCGCTCGATTGCCCTGTCTGCGACGCCGGCGGCGAGTGCGAGTTGCAGGACATGACCTTCAAGTACGGCGCGGCCGACAGCTTCTACGCCGAACCGAAGAACCACCGCGAAGAGCAGCAGTGGTCCCCTGTCGTCTACTTCGATCGCCCGCGCTGCATCTTGTGTTATCGCTGCGTCCGGATGTGCGGAGAGGGCATGGACGTCTTCGCGCTCGGCATCCAGAACCGCGGCGCATCCTCGATCATCGCTCCAAACATCCCTGCCGAGACGTCGCCCGACCACCTTGCCCACGTCGACTGCGAGCAGTGCGGCATGTGCATCGACGCCTGCCCCGTGGGCGCGCTGACTTCAGGCACTTATCGCTACAAGACCCGCCCGTGGGAGATGAACCACGTGGGCACCATCTGCACCCACTGCGGCGATGGCTGCAAGACCACGCTCGGCGTGCGTTCCACCTCCGACGGCAGCGAGATCGTTCGCGGCGACAACCGCGACAAGTCCGGCATCAACGGTGATTTCCTCTGTAACAAGGGGCGCTACGCATTCGACTTCGCCAATAACGAAACTCGCATCACACAGCCCATGGTCCGCCAGCCCAACGGGGAGTTCATGCCCGTCAACTGGGAGGTTGCGCTCGACCACGTCGGCAAGAAGTTCCGCGAACTTCGCGACACGCGGGGCGGCAAGTCCATCGGCGTCATCGGCTCGAACCGCATCACTAACGAAGAGGCTTACCTCCTCCAGAAGTTCGCTCGCACCGTCCTTAGTACCAACAACATTGACCACCACCGCACGGCGGATTACGTCTCCTTTGCCCAGGCGCTCGCCGGTACGAAAGACCGCACCGGCTCACTGCGCGATACCCTCACCGCACCCGCAATCCTCATCGTCGGCGGCGACCCCACTATCCAGGCCCCCGGCACCGCGTGGAACATCCGCACCAACGTCCGAAACAACCGCGGACGCCTCTACGTCGCCAACTCCGCCGAGATCAAGCTCCGCCGGCAGGCCAAATCCTTCCTACATCTCGCTCCGTTCGGCTACAGTGCCTTCGCCTTGTATCTCGCGGGCAATGCAGCGTCTGCTTCCGAAGCAGTCAGTGACACGAATGCCCTCAGCACCTTCCGCGACGCCATCAAAGCGGAAGAGAAGCTACTCATCCTTATTGGATCAGAGCTTCGCGGCAAAGATCTCAAGGCATTGATCGACTTCGGCCTCACTATCCCCGGCGCAAAGTTCGCTCTCATCTCCGACTACGCCAACTCGCGCGGGGCGGCCGACATGGGCCTGCTTCCGGACATGCTGCCGGGCTATACTCCGCTCACAGACAACGTAACTTTCGCCGAGTACAACTTGCCAACTACGCCTGGTCCCGTTGTTCCTGGTCTAGACATGCTCGAGATGTTCGAAGCTGCGGGGCGCGGGGAGCTTTCCGCTCTGTACGTCGTTGGCTCCAATCCAGTCTCCCGCTACGGCATCGATCCCGAATCGCTCAAGGACACGTTCGTCGTTGTGCAGGAGATGTTCCTCACCGAAACGGCGCAGATCGCCGACGTCATCCTTCCGGCGGCGAATCTCTACGAAAAATCCGGCTCCGCGACCAATAGCTACGGCGATCTCCAGCTGGTCAATAAGGCCGGAGACCGCGCCGGGGTCCGCACCGACTTCGAGATGATCGTCCGCATCGCCGACAAGATGGGCGCGAACATGCACGCGCTTGTCCCGTTCGGCAAGGGCCTACGTGCAGACATGGGCCAGTCCCGCGGCGCACAGTCCGGCGAAGCTGACCACCATGCAGTGTGGCTGAAAGCAAACAACCTCGAGCCGAAGCTAAGCCCCTTCGATCCCTTCGCGATTCTCGACGAAATCCAGCGCCTGGTCCCCGGATACAACCTACTGCGCCTCCAGCTTCTCAGTGGCAACGACCAGCACCTGCAGCCTGCCGCACCTGCCCCTCTCGTCCAGATCGGCAGCCGCCGCGACCTCGTCCTGCCCGCGAACGATTCTCTCTTTACCTCGGGCACGCTGGGTCGCTACTCCGCTATGCTCTCCGACCTGCAGCACAATGAGAGCCTCCGTCCACCAACCGGACTCACCCAGATCGAAACCGCAGCCGACTAAAGCAGCAAAGTTCAAGATAAGGCCAGCAGTCAAAAAATCTCAGAGCTCAAAAGCACAGAGCCGAAAGCTGAAAATGATCCACCTCACCGAATTCCAGACATTTCTGCTGCTCAGCATCCTCAAGGTCGTGGTCGTCCTCGTCATCACCCTGACGGCGGTCGCCTACACCGTGCTGCTCGAGCGCAAGGTCCTGGGCCGCATCCAGAACCGCTGGGGGCCTTCCCGCGTCGGCCCCTTCGGCCTGCTGCAGCCGCTTGCCGACGGTATCAAGCTCTTCCTCAAGGAAGACCTTATGCCCATCGCCTCCGAGCGTCCACTGTTCATCATTGCTCCCATCATCGCGCTAACCTGCGCGCTCATCTCCATCGCCGTCGTTCCCTTCGGCGGCATGCAGCGGGTCACTGTGAACGGTGTTGGCATCGAGATGTTCAACGTTGCCGACCTCAACATCGGCCTTCTTGTCATCCTTGGCATTACGTCGATCGGGGTCTACGGCATTGCGCTCTCGGGCTGGTCTTCTAACAATAAATTCGCTCTGCTCGGCAGCCTTCGCGCCACCTCACAGATGATCAGCTACGAGCTTGCCCTCGGCCTCTCGCTGGTCGGCGTTGTCCTTCGCGCGCAATCGCTCAGCCTGCGCGACATCGTCAACAGTCAGTCGGCGCACGGCATGCTCAGCTGGAACGTCTTCGGCGGCCTCCAGTTCGTCGCCTTTTTTATCTACCTCATGGCCGCTTATGCTGAGACGAACCGTGCTCCCTTCGACCTTCCCGAGGCCGAATCCGAGCTGGTTGCCGGTTATCACACGGAGTACAGTTCCATGAAATTCGCGATGTTCTTCATGGCCGAATACGCGAACATGATCACCGTCAGTTGCGTCGCCACGCTGCTCTTCCTCGGCGGAGCCTCGAGCCCTCTCGGTCATCTCCTGCCTGACGACTTCGGCGGCCCTGTTCTTACCGCGATCTTTCCCATCCTCTGGTTCGTGGTCAAAGTTCTCTTTTTTCTCCTGCTCTATATCTGGGTGCGCGGCACGCTGCCACGCTTCCGCTACGACCAGCTCATGAGCTTTGGCTGGAAGTTTCTCCTTCCGCTCGCCATGGCCAACATCGTCGTCACCAGCCTGGTCATTGCTTTGCGCAGCTAGACAGCACGAAACACGTAGCAGGCTGTTTTACAATCATCAGATAGCCCGAAAAGCTTTTCTGCTCGTTTCACATGATTTGAAGGCACAACAGGTTCACGAAAGAACTAGCGGAACATCATGCAACTGGCACTGTTCATTATTTTTGGCGCGCTGGCCGTAGCGGGAGCACTCAACCTCCTGCTGCAGCGTCACCCGATCAACTCCGCGCTGTCACTGGTCATCGTGATGATGTCGCTCGCGGTCCTCTACTGGTCGCTTGGGGCCGAGTTCCTCGCCGCCGCCCAGGTCATCGTCTACTCCGGCGCCATCATGGTGTTCTTTGTCTTCGTCATCATGCTGTTGAACGCCGGCGAAGAAGAACGAACCACTGGCAGCCGCGCGGCTTACATTGTCGGCTTCCCCGGCGCCGCGGCCATTTTCTGCCTGCTCAGCTTCGTCTTCCTCTCGGAGCGCAACGCCTTTGGGTTCACGAACGTCGGCGGCTATCTCAACCACGTCACCAGCAACATCTCCGAGGTCAGTGCCCTCCTCTTCACGAAACTCCTGCTTCCGTTCGAAGTCACCTCTGTCCTTATCCTGGTCGCCATCCTCGGAGCCGTCGTGCTCGCGCGAAAGGAACAATAGCCATGTCCGCTCAGGTTCCTGTCGCAGCCTACCTTATTCTTGCAGCGGTGCTCTTCTCCATCGGCGTTGCGGCTTTCCTCATCAAGCGCAATCTCATCACCATCTTCATGTCGATTGAGCTGATGCTCAACGCCGTCAACCTCACGTTCGTGGCCTTCGCGCACATGTGGCATCAGGTGTCCGGTCAGATTTTCGTCTTCTTCGTGATGGTTGTCGCCGCAGCCGAAGCCGCCGTCGGCCTTGCCATCATCATCGCGATCTTCCGCACCCGCGAAACGCTGAACGTCGACTCGGTCGACCTGATGAAATCGTGACCTCTATGCCTCCAGCCTCTACAAACTACCACTATCTCTGGCTGATCCCGCTCGTTCCCTTCGCCGGCTTCCTCATCAACGGAACCATTGGTCGCAAGCTGCCCCGCACTCTCGTCACCGCGGTCGCTCTTATCTGCACTGCCATCCCAGCCGGCGTCGTCGCGTGGCTCTGGATCATCATGAAGGCCGCGGGCGCACCGGAGGTCATTCAGGTGGTCAGCCGGCCATGGATCCAGATCACCGGCCTCACGGTCAACTTCGCCTTCACCGTCGACCACCTGACTCTCATCATGCTTGGCGTCGTCACAGGCGTTGGCTTCCTCATCCACGTCTACTCGGCCGGATATATGGCGCACGAGGAAGGCTATTGGCGCTTCTTCGCGTACCTCAACCTCTTCATGTTCTTCATGTCCGTCCTTGTGCTGGCGGAAAGCTTCCTTCTTATGTTCGTCGGCTGGGAGGGCGTCGGTCTCGCTTCCTACCTGCTCATCGGCTTCTACTTCAAGAAAGATTCCGCTGCCAACGCCGGCAAGAAAGCGTTCATTGTCAACCGCATCGGCGACTTCGGCTTCCTGCTCGCGATGTTTCTCATCGTCCGCGAGTTCGGTTCCCTCGACTTCACCCACGTCTTTAATGCGATCAGCGTCAACCCCGATTGGCACGGCGGCACCCTCACCGCAATCGCTCTTCTGCTTGTTCTCGGCGCAACCGGCAAATCCGCTCAGATCCCTCTGTACGTCTGGCTCCCGGACGCAATGGAAGGCCCAACGCCCGTCTCCGCGCTCATCCACGCGGCAACAATGGTGACGGCAGGCATCTACATGGTGGCGCGCTGCCACACGTTATTCGACCGCAGCGCTACGGCGCTCGCAGTAGTCGCCATTATTGGAGCGGCCACAGCCATATTCGCCGCATGTATCGGCGTGGTGCAGCACGACATCAAGCGCGTTCTCGCCTACTCCACCGTCAGCCAGCTCGGCTATATGTTCATGGCCTGCGGTGTCGGGGCCTATGCCGCCGGTATCTTTCATCTGCTCACCCACGCGTTCTTCAAGGCGCTGCTCTTCCTCGCCGCTGGTTCCGTTATTCACGCACTTTCAGGCGAGCAGGACATGCGCAGGATGGGCGGCCTTCGCAAGCGCATCCCTATCACCTTCTGGACGATGACGATGGGTGTCTTCGCCATTGCCGGCATTCCGCCGCTGGCGGGCTTCTTTTCGAAAGACGAGATCCTCTACCAGACCTTCGTCTCCGGCAACAAATTCCTCTGGTTCGTTGGCCTCGTTACCGCTGGCATGACGTCGTTCTATATGTTCCGCCTCTGGTTCAAGACCTTCTTCGGTCCCGAGCACTTTGAGCAACACGCCGACCTCCACGATCACGGAGCCGCCGTTCACGCCTACTCGGGCAGCCACGCCGTCATGGTCGCCGACCCTGAAGAAAATCACGCCCACGTCGTCCACGAATCGCCCTGGAGCATGCTCGGCGCGCTGGTCATTCTAGCTATTCTTTCCGTCATCGGGGGTTGGGTCGGCGTACCCGCGGCCATGGGGGGCCACGATGAAATCGGACACTTCCTCGAACCTGTCTTCGCCCGCGGAACAAGTGTTGAAGCTGCAACGGCCAGCCACGGCCTTGAGCTCGGGCTCGCCGCAATTTCGGTCCTCGTCGCCGCGATAGGTTTCTATATCGCCTACATCTTCTACTACAGGAAGCCCCGAACCGCCGCCGCTCTCGCTGCGCGCGCACCAGCGCTCTATCGCCTCGTTGAAAACAAGTTCTACGTTGACGAGATCTACAGCGCCCTGATCGTCGCGCCGCTGCTGATGTTCAGCCGGCTGTTCCTCGGCGGCATTATTGACGGGGGTCTCGTTAGCGGATTCGGCGCTGCCGCGGGCGGCCTGACCAAAGGTCTCAGTTCGCTCGTTCGCCGGGTTCAATCCGGCAATATTCGCTCTTACGCCGGCTGGCTTGCGCTTGGAGCGGCCGCCGTTCTGCTCTTCATGATCTTCGGCCGTTCCGTTGGGCTGCACTAAAGGGACACGCTGCTGCTGGAATTTGTCTGTGAAGTTGTCTTTGCTTCACCAAAGGAAATGATGAACCCGCGATGAATATCGACCATACCATCCTGACCGTCATCACCTTCGTCCCGCTCGCGGGCGCGGTCCTGCTGGCGCTGCTGCCTGACAAGGGCAAGTTGATGCAGTGGGGGGCGCTCGCTGTCACCCTCATCACCTTCGCCCTGACGTTGCATCTTCCCTTCCACTACGACTACACAGCCGCAGCGGGCACGTTCCAATTCGAGCAGAACCGCGAGTGGATCACGTCTCCCGCAATCCACTACCACCTCGGGGTCGATGGCCTGTCGATGTGGCTGGTGGTGCTCACCGGCTTCCTTGCTCCCCTCGGCGTTCTCATTTCGTGGAACGCTATCAGCGACCGCAAGAAACTCTTTTACATCCTCTTCCTGCTCCAGCAGGTTGCGATGCTTGGCATCTTTGTCTCGCTCGATCTCTTTCTCTACTACGCCTTCTGGGAGCTTTCGCTCGTTCCGATGACACTTTTGATCGCTACCTTCGGACGCACGGTGAACCGTCGCCGCGCCGCGATCAAGTACTTCCTTTACACCTTCATCCCCTCGGCCATCCTTCTCGTCGGGATGCTCTGGCTGTACGCCAGCACCGGCACCTTCCAGCTTCCCGACCTCGCGCAACTCGCCGCCACCCACAGCATCTCCGGCAACTCCGCGGCGCTCTGGCTGGCCTCGCTCGCTTTTCTGGTGGCTTTCGCGGTCAAAGTTCCTGCCTTCCCGCTGCACGGCTGGCTCTCTGACGCCGTCGCCGAAGCCCCGACCGCTGCCGTCATGGTCCTCGCCGGGAAACTCGGCCTCTACTCTATCCTGCGCTTCTCCTTCAGCATCTTCCCGGACCAGTCCCGCCAGATCGCCCCCCTCATGATTGCGCTCGGAGCCATCGGCATCGTCTACGGCGCGCTCATCGCTCTGGTCCAGAAGGACCTGAAGCAACTCGCCGCCTACGGCACCCTCGGTCACGTCAGCGTTGTCATTCTTGGCATCTTCACCTTCACCATCGCCGGACTTGACGGAGGCATCTACGCGACGCTCAACGAAGGCATTGGCGGTGGCGCGCTGTTCATGCTGCTCGGCATACTCTACGAGCGCTACGGCACCTATGACATGCGCGACTACGGCGGCCTCGCCGCTAAGCTCCCGTGGATGGTCACCCTCTTCGTCATCACCACTCTTTCTGTCATCGGCCTGCCTATGCTGAACGGATTCGTCGGCGAGTTCCTCGTGCTCACCGGCGGCTTGGAGTCGCTCATCACGCATCACACCCGCTGGACTGTACTCGCCACCACCGGCGTTATCTTCACCGCTTCCTACATGCTTTGGATGATCCAGCGTGTCTTCTACGGCGATGTCAACGACAACACCGCCGACGTTCCCGCACCGGACCTGGACGCTCGCGAACACCTCTCTCTCTGGCCCATGGCTGCAATCATGCTCCTGATGGGTGTGGCCTCGCCTGTCTGGATGCGCGCTATCGACTCCGCAGGAACTTACCTGGCACGAGAACCCCAGCAAACCCAACCCGCGCCCGCGAATGTGAGCCGTCCTCCTTCAGTGACCGGCTCCCGGGCAATTCTCGCCGCGTCGAACCACGATATCTCCGGCACGGATAGGAAAGCTGATGACGCAGCCGGGGTCAACTTGATCCCCGCAGCTGCCGATGCCACAAAAAAGGAATTGAGGATTCGAAACATCGCAACGATCTGGACTAACTCCACATTGAAGACGGATTCCAAGAACGGTACGGAGGTCAAGAAGTAATGTCCACCAACGTCCTGGCCCTTCTTCCCGAAATCATCCTCACCCTGACCGGCGTCGTCGTGATGCTGGCGGAGCCGTGCCTCGCGCGTGGCTCCAGTCGCAAGCCTCTCGGCTGGATCGCCATCGCAGGCACCGTCGGCGCCCTCTTGGTCAGTTGGTACCAGGTCTCGCTCGGCACCCTTCACGCCTTCTCCAACACCATTCAGGTGGACGCCTTCTCCGTGCTCTTCCACTACGTTATCGGAGCAGTCGTCCTCGTCACTCTTCTGGGCTCGCTCGACTACTTCGAAGGCAATGCCAGCCACGCCGGCGAGTACTTTGCCCTGCTCTGCTTCGGCGCCGTCGGCATGATGCTCATGACCTGTTCGGTCGAGTTGCTCATGGTGTTCGTCGGCCTCGAGATCTCCTCGATCACAACTTACATCCTCTGCGGCTTCCGCAAGGGTCAGGCCACCGGCTCCGAATCCTCCATTAAGTACTTCCTACTCGGCTCCTTCGCCACCGCCTTCTTCCTTTACGGCATTGCGCTCGCCTTCGGGGCTACCGGCTCGACCGACATCTACGCCATCGCGCACGGCCTCGAGACCACCACCACTCGGGCCCTTGCCTTCACAGCCCTCGCCCTCATTCTCATCGGCCTTGGCTTCAAGGTCTCTGCTGCTCCATTCCACGTCTGGACACCCGATGTCTACCAGGGCGCACCTGCACCCGTTGTGGGCCTTATGTCCACTGCGCCCAAGGCCGCTGCCTTCGCTGTCCTCCTTCGCATCACATTCACCGGCTTCCCCGGCTACCAGCATCGATGGACTGTTCTCATGTGGGTTCTGGCCGCGCTGTCGATGACGATCGGCAATCTTGGCGCGCTGCTCCAGCGCGACGTCAAGCGCATGCTCGCCTACTCGTCGATCGCCCACGCGGGCTATTTGCTCGTTGCTTTCACGGCGTTCCCCTTCGATGGCATCGCCGCCGCCTGCTTCTATACCGCCACTTACGCCGCCATGAACGTCGGCGCCTTCGCCGTCATCACGCAGATCAGCGGCTACGACGAGCGGGCGCGCACCATTGACGACTACACCGGCCTCGGCCAGAAACGTCCCTACCTCGCAGCGTTGCTCAGTTTCTTCCTTCTGTCTTTGATCGGAATCCCCTTTACGGGCGGCTTCTTCGGCAAGTTCTACGTCTTCTCTGCCGCTATTCACGGCGGCAACGTATGGCTCGCAGTCATCGGCCTGCTCAACAGCGGCATTGCATGTTTCTACTACCTGCGTCTGCTAGCGGCCGTGTACACCAGGCCCGGCGCTGAGAGCGCTCGCCTGAATGAGCTTCGCCCCATCAGCATCCCCGCCGCTCTCGGTCTCACTCTTGCCGCCATGGCGACGCTGCTCCTCGGCATCCTGCCGAGTGGCGCTGTGCTGTTCGCCGAGTTCGCCAGCCACTCCACCCTGATCGAACAGGCTCGTCAGGAGTGCAAAGCTCACCCCGAAGGCTGCTACCTGCAGCTCAACTTCGACGTCAAGTAATTTAGGGGCCATGTCCTTGCCGGACGGGCCCACTGCGCGTGGGGCGGCCACTTCGTGGCGTGTATACCGCTCTTGCGGAGAAGATCTTCTTTGGTCCTCCCGTTGGTCGGAAGAAAGATAAGCCCGACCAACGGGAGGACCGACGCTGCTGATTTACCAAGACAAGTAAAAGGGCGTGCGAACGCCCGCCCCACGCGCAGTGGGCCCGTCCGGCAGGACTCACAAAGAGAAAAGCCTCCGCAATCTGCGGAGGCTCTTCTCTTGCAACCAACTCCAAAGATAAGAGCTAGGGCTGGACCTTCAGGAAGATGATGACGAAGGTAAACAGTGCGAGCGACTCAATGAACGCAAGGCCAAGAATCAGGAAGATAAAGATTCCAGGACGTGCGCCCGGGTTGCGCGCCAGCGCTTCGGTAGCCGAGGCGGTCGCCCTACCCTGACCGAGCCCGCAAAGACCAGCGGCAAGGGCCATACCAAGACCGGCAGCCAGCGGAACCCACTGTGATGCGGGCGAGTAGTTCGTCCCCTGCGCAAAAGCCGGCGTTGCAAACAACATCGCGGCCAACGACATAAACAGATATTGCAGCTTCTTCATTGTGTTGCTCCTGCCTCCGTCAGATACGCCGCCAGTGGGTGGTTGATGCTCACCGTGCTGGCACCCTCACGCTATGCGGCGTTGTTGCGCACTGCGAGAGGAGGCCCCAACGCAGCGAAATTCATAGCTCAGAGCTTTGGCCTGAGTGATGCTAATGCTAGTGGTCGTGCGCCACCGCCAGCGAGAGATAAATCGCCGCCAGTAGAAAGAACACATACGCCTGAATCACAGCCACGCCAAGGTGCAGCCCCAGCGCGAGCAGTGGAATCCCAACAGGGATAATTGAAAATGCCACAAGTGACAAAAGGTCACCAGCGAACATATTGGCGTACAACCGAACCGTCAGGGAAAGTACGCGCGCGAAATGCGAAATTATCTCAATCGGTAACAATAGCGGATACAGCCACCACACCGGCCCCAGGAATTGCTTGATATAGGCGAATCCATTCTCCCGTACGCCATGGTAGTGGTAGTAAATAAACGTCACCAGCGCAAACCCAAGTGGCACCACCACGTTCGCGGTCGGCGACTCTAGCCCTGGAATCAACCCCAGCAAATTGCTCAGCAAAATAAACAGAAAAAGGGTCGTCAGGTAAGCAGTGAATCTCTCGTGACCATGCCCAATGATCGACTCAGTCTGTTCTAAAGCCGCTTCGTGCGTCATCTCGGCGAGGTGCTGGACACCAGCCGGCCTCTCGACGTTCAGCGACAGCCGCACCGCAACGAAATAGCCGATGAGCACCAGAAACACCAGCAACTCCATTGCGAAGGCATTGGTAATCGGGGCCTCGGGATAGGCCGGGTGCACGTGCAACGCATTCAGAAACGCCGTCACAGGCGCGGCAAAGTGCTGGTTCAGAGATCGAGTGAGAAGTAATTGTGTTGGCATAAAAAAAATAAATTTGTTGTTCTTGCAGTCGCACTTAGAGTCCCGAATACCCGGTCTAGACCGTCCACGCCTTCATCAGCCTCAAGCCCTCAACCGTCAAGGCAAACACACCCAGAGCGAGGCCCGCGGCAAGCGCGTACACCGAACCATTCAGTAGCTTAAGGCTAACATAAAGCAGCACCACGGTCAGCCCCAGACGCAGGAAGAACCCGGCGAGCACCATCCCCATCGGCCGCGCCTTTGCGCCCGCATCCATCCGCATCATCACTGCGGTCATCAGACGCAGCCACTCATACAACCCGGAACCCGAGATCAGCGCCCCGACCAGCAGCAGCACGGCACTCTGCCAGCCCAGCTTCCACCACACCAGTGGAGCCGCCACCACCGTAATCACTGTCAGCAGGCGTAGCGCGCTCCACATCGTGCGCTTGAAGTCCGCGTCGGTGAAGCTGTCCATCGTCCTCACAAGCCCATCCTTCTGCTTCGTCACGAGCGATTGTTCTTCAAGTACCGCGAAGCCGTTCGAAAGATCTGCAAAAATCCCGCCAGAGCGCCCAGCAGGATGCCCGCAATGCCGATCCAGCCCTGATGAAAGTGCCTATCCAGCCAAGTTCCCAGCAGCCAGCCGATTACGCACCCGGCCGGCAGCGCGATCGCCAGCTGAATCATCGACTCCGCCTTCACCAGCTCGCCCAGCGCACCCTTGCCGCCGCCGCTCGCCGCTGTCTTGTCGTCGCTCCCGGATCTGTCGTCTGCCATAGCAGCACCATTACACCACGCACAGCATCGCCCGGTCACACGAGCATCTAGCCGCCGCTATACTGAAATCTCTGTACCCCTGACGGCAAAGGAATCCTCGTGTACGAGTCCGAGTTCGAAAAAAATCTCTACCAGCAGCGCCGCGACAAGCTCCAGCAGATCGCCGCCCTCGGCCAGCAGAACGGCCTGACGTATGCCGAAGCCACGTATCCCAATCACTATGCCGCTACGCATACCATCCCTGAGCTGCGCGCTGCGTATGACTCTCTGACTGCCGAACAGCTCGAATCCGGGGCTCATCCCATCGAGGTCTCGATCGCCGGCCGCATCATGGCGATCCGCGTTCAGGGCAAGGCCGGTTTTGCGCAGCTCCAGCAGGGTGGCCAGCGCTTCCAGATCTACGTCCGCAAGGACGACGTCGGCGAAGACGCATTCGCCCTCTACAAGCTCCTCGATCTTGGCGACCACATCGGCGTCCGCGGCCATCTCTTCCGCACCCGCACCGGCGAGCTCACCGTTCATGTCGGACCAGGCGATGGGAAGCCCGCAATCACCTTCCTCGCCAAGGCCATGCTCGCGCTGCCCGACAAGTACCACGGCCTCGAAGACACCGAACTGCGTTATCGCCAGCGCTACGTCGATCTCTTCATGAACACCGGCGCCACCAAACCCGCGACAGCACCCGCGGCGACGCCTGTGACCGCCAGCGCTCCTCCCGGTGAAAATGTCGCGGCAAAAGGTGCCGTCATTCTGACCCTGAGCGAGCAGACCGAGCCGAAGGGGAAGAACCCCCGCATTTCGCCCGAGGCGGCGACCACACCGATAGAATCCATCGACTCCGAAACCCCCAACGTCCGCGAGGTTTTCGTCAAGCGCGCCGCCATTCTCCGTGCCATTCGCACCTTCTTCGACAGCCGCGGCTATCTCGAAGTCGAAACCCCCATGATGCATCAGGTCGCCGGCGGAGCCGCGGCTCAGCCCTTCACCACGCACCACAACGCCCTCGACCTCGACCTCTTCCTGCGTATCGCCCCCGAGCTCTACCTCAAGCG
>JAOAPF010000247.1 GCA_025462755.1 Edaphobacter sp. | reverse complement strand
CGATCAGGCGGAGGATTGGGAGTGTTGCGGGCACTGGGGACAGACGGCGGTGGTGATTCTGCGCAGTTCGTTGCCGGCCGAAGCGCTGTCGCCGTGGATTCGGACGCAGGCCGCGGCGATCGATCCTGCGCTGCCAGTGGACATTGCGACAATGTGGCAGAGGGTGAGCAAGCTGGCGGATGGGCCGCGTTTTCAGACCCTTCTCATCGGCTTCTTTGCGATGATCGGGCTCGTGCTGGCGGTGATTGGGTTGTACGGGGTGATCTCGTTTCTGGTGGCGCAGCGCACTCAGGAGATTGGTGTGCGCATGGCTCTGGGGTCGACGCGAAGTGGCATCCTGTGGCTGGTTTGTGGGCGAAGTTTGCGGCTGATCCTTTGGGGCACTGGTGTGGGGCTGGTCGCTGCGCTGACGGTTTCGCGGGTCCTTGGGAGCCTGCTCTATGAGGTTGGGTCGCGCGATCCTTTGAGCTTTGCCGCGGTCACGCTCGTGCTGATCGCGGTAGCGCTGATGGCTACGTTGATTCCGGCGCGTTCGGCTGCGCGGGTGGATCCGATGGTGGCTTTGCGATGCGAGTAGGGTAGACCCAACAATGCTGAAACAAGGGCGCAAACCTACAGCGATATCCATAGCGTCCGTCTGCTCAAGGCAGTTTGGAGAGAAAGGCGTTCATTTCTCGAATTCCATCTGCCTCGTTCGACTTGAAGACGTAGTGACTCGCATTTGGCAGACGGACGACATGGGCAGATGGCAGACCAGCTTCGAAAGCGTTCGCCTGCGCCGAGAAGCGCTCGCGATCAGCCTCGACCATCGCGGCTTTAGCAGCGGGATAGTCTTTGAAGAGTAGGTGTCGCGCTGCACTAAAATCCCGGACTTCTTTAAAGGACGATGAATTACTGCAGATAAATCCCGGAATTAGGAAACGCATCATGCACTTGAATCCCGGACTGGGCACCAGACAAAATGAGGAAGAAGGTGCTGATTCTGGTGTGAATCAGACGGTGGAAACATAAGAATGGCATAGGGTAGGGCAGTGATCGAATTGGCTGCGAGCTCGGTGGGCGTTTTCCAGGTCTTGTACTTTAAATCTCGGAAATCGCAGACAAACTTCAGCTCATAGTTCGTCCGGGATTTAAGTACAAAATTCCGGTATTTAAGTGCAGTAACATTGCAGCTAAATACCGGAAAATCCTTGAAAATAAAGAAGAGCTTATCCGGGATTTAAGTGCAGCGTGACAGCCGTTCGTTCTAGCCAGTTCGCTTCTGTTTGGTGGTAACACGGAAAAAGCCGGATTGCACATCGATGGCAAATCCACTCGTAAAGCAGCAGGTGGACCTCAATGATCTCCAAATCACCATTACACTCGTCGACATCGGATTAGTACCGATATGTCCAAGTCGACTTGTGGTGAGTAACTGTCGCTCATCGATCCCGAGTTTTGCGCAAGGCGTGAGGGACATCCCGCTTCATCCGCAGCTCTACACCAGTCCGACCTTCTCGGAACCCTGCACGTGGTCATCGACACACTGGAGAAATTCTTGAGAGTGTCCGGCATCAAACTCGACAGAGAGAGGAAGTAGCTCCCTGCAAAAGTGGTCGAAAGGTACATGATGAACACCGAACGTGGAAAGATGCTTGCCGGAGAACTGTACAACGCGCTAGACCCCGATTTGGTCCAAGCACGGGACCGCGCTCGTGATCTCTGCCAGATTCTGAACGCTACCCGTGAGGGGGACCGGGAGTTGAGACGGGAGCTGCTCTTGAAGATCTTTGGCAAAGGCGGGGATACTGCTTGGCTGCAGCCGCCGTTCTTCTGTGATTACGGGTCCAACATAGAACTTGGCGAGCGGGTATTCTTCAACTTCAACTGCACCGTCCTCGATGTCTGCAAGATTACCATTGGGGACTACAGTCAGTTCGGTTCTGGCGTGCAAATCCTCACTCCACTTCATCCTCTCAACGCGGCGTTGAGACGTAAGGAGGAGTATGGCGCTCCCATTACGATTGGGTCAGATGTATGGGTAGGTTCGGGCGCGATTATTCTTCCTGGCGTCACTATCGGATCGCGCACAGTCGTAGGCGCTGGAAGCGTCGTCTCCCGGAGTCTACCGGACAACGTCCTTGCAGTAGGCAATCCTTGCAGAGTCGTTCGCAAGATAGAGTAGAGATCGCGGGACTAAGCGTGCGCCGTTCAGATTGGCAACGAAAGTCACCTGCAGTGACTAATCCCAATCCAGGACGCCACAACCAGGGCTGCCACACTCTCGGCAGCCTCACACCGATAAATGGGATGAGCAGGTCTTCCAGAAGGAGGAGACTGTATCCCATGAAGAAGACGACGCAGCACCTCATCGCAGAAGTTCCACGCAGGCAGCCCCAGGGCAAGCTGACGATTGGCATTGATCTTGGTGATGTCTGGAGCCATTACTGTACCCTCAACGAAGGTGGCGAAGTAGTCGATCGAGGCCGTTTCCGAACCACTCCCAAGGCCATTGAGAAGTGGTTCACGGACCTGTTGCCAGCATGCGAGGCGATGGAAGCCGGAACGCATTCGATCTGGATCAGCGAGCAACTGCAGGAGCTGGGCTATGAAGTGATTGTCACGCTGCACTCAATTCCCGGAATACGTCCTGGAGGGTCACTATGCTGCACTTAAATCCCGGAATCCGCCGTATGTTTTGTACTTAAATCCCGGAACAGAACTGCGGCAAGGAAATGGGATAGGTTTGTTTTGGCATTCAAATCCCGGACGAACTTTAGCCTGAACTTTGTCCGAGGTTTGAGTGCAAAATTCCGAGGTTTCAGTGCAACAACCATGCACTCAAATCCCGGAAAATGATTGAAAACAAAGAAGCGTGATTCCGGGAATTGAGTGCAGCGTGACAGCTGGCCCACAAAATTGAGATTTTGAGTTCGCGGGGCGAAATCAGCACAACCAGGCGCGTATAGGCGCTTTACGGAAATAGGCGTTGGTCTAACGCAGCATCGGACGAACCATAACAACAACGTCCAACGGACCGTGCCGTTTTGTCAGGTCGTTCTGTAGTGCTGCCGGGTTTCCGCATCTGCCGTCGGGGTCATAGACGAAGCAAAAGAGCGTCTTGCAATCCGGGTGGGCTTGGTAACGCAGGATATCAGTGGCGAGCTGGTTCACGACCTCTTTCTGATCCAGGGTCTTGCGGGTCATCTTCACTTCCACCACCAAGCCGAAGGCCTTCAGTAAGAAATCCACGCGGCTGGAGTTGCCAGCATAACCAGGAGTCCACTCCTCCGGTCGAACGTCTTCGAAGTGAACCTTCAACAGCGCTCCGAGTAGATCTTGCACGTCGTACTCGTCTGTCATCGTTACAGTCGGTCGGTTGTTATGTCTCTTCTTCAACGCGTTCACGATGACCGGGAAGCGGTCACCGATGTTCTCTACAATGCGAAGTGCATCGCGGCTATTGACCGGCTGCGCCCAACTTTGTTCCACCTGAGACTGGATACATGCATCCAGCACGGAGGACGTGGCGCACAAAACAAGGGCGGCCTCGGCCACGTCATTGATCTGACTCTCTGCTCTTAGCGCAAGCTTCAGAATTCGTCCCTCAAGGTCGGCCTCCTTGAAATCAAGTCCAAGAGGTGAAGCGAATTCGGCTTCCCTGGAAAGCCAGTGCAAGAGGCAAAGAGTAGGCAATGGCGGATCATTGCCTCGGGGCACTTGGATATCCCACCGTACGTCCAGTTGACTGGCCGCGTAGGCCGATAGAAGCTGTGTCGGTGTGCCAAGCTGCAACCTTTCGCGCCCCTGATCCAGAATTTTCCTGAGCCACTCGCGATGCGCTTGATCAACTGCAGGACAATGTTTGGCACCAAGGCAGAGCCCTATCAACTCCAAGGGGCGATAGAAATAAGATTCCCGATCAACGGGGAAGGCATTCCGAGATGCCAGGCGCTCGAAATGCGAACTCCAATCTGAATCGTAACCACTCGGCCGCTCAAACGAGGGTGCCGCGTATTGATAACCCACACTGGCGAGTATCGGAGCTTCCACCAATCGATCTTTCACCGTCGGGCGCCGAGGAAGGGTCTTCCCACATGATCGGAAGACGTGGTCCGCAAAGGCCGTTTCTGGGCTGGGCCATCCTGCCTCCGATAACATGTCCCACAACTGTTGATGAACGTGTGCGAATGCGGTTGCTATGGAGTTCATAGGAACCACCTGCTCGCGCGCAGTTTCACGTTCAGTACGGCCGGCGACCAATCCCGTACAGAACGCAGCCTTCCCAACATACGGGCAATCAGCTCCGAGTAGTAGATGCTGACCGGTTTCTTTGCTGGCAGCGTGCTCCTCCAGCTAAGCCCCGTAAACTTGAGAATCTGTTCGCTAAGATATGTGAGATCGTTGAAGGTCGACCCCTTATGGATGTGTACCAACAGAGGGGCCGGCAGTGGCGCATCCTCGTGCTTCATCAACTGTGGACCATTCGTGCAGAGAAGACGGGTGTATCTTCCGATCTGGACGATCGTTCCCCGATCTGGAACTAACACACCTTTCACCGATGTCCTTGTCGGTATTCCGTTCTGTCGCCGGTCGAGAACGAGAAACGGGTGATCGACAGTCACAGTCAGAAATGCAAATTCAATCGTCTGGTCGTGACCGACGACCAGAGCGGCGCGCTTGACGATCTCTGCTACCTCGACGTTTTTCAATGGTTTGTAGGTATGGAAGATCAAGCGGACGTTATCTCCGGCGGCCCAGCCGTTTCGTTGCTTGATTTCGCTTAGAACGCGCTCCGTGGTGTCTTGGAGCATCTGAGGATATTCTTCGTACGAGCATTCCTTGCTGACATGGCCGAGCAGATAGTTTCCGTCACCTCGAAATACAGTAGTTACACCCACGTAGCGGGTTCGACGATCGAACCTGCTAGAACTGATTTCGCTGGTCCCAAGACCAATGATCAACTCGTCGCTAATCGTCGTGTCTTGGTTCACCGTCCAGGGTGTGCCATTCATTTTGGCGTATAACGCAATCGAAAAGTTCTGAAGAATGTACTGCAGTTCGTAAGGTGATCGGCTCAATTTCGATATGCGAATTTCTTGGGTTGGGATCCCCGACATCATGAGGGAAGAACTCAGGTGGACTACGCCTGCTTGCAATGTGCGAATCTGGCCAACGAGACGGCGTTCATCTTGCTTTGGGCTGTGTCGGACCACATAAAGGCTACTCAGATCGATTCCAGCTTTCTGGAGGAGTTCCAGGTCTGCATCAATCTCCCATTTGGTGTTTGCGGTCAAGAACAGCCCTAGGCTGACTTCATCGGCATAAGGTTCGATGATCTTGGCTTCTAGCGTGTACGTCGGTCGGATCGTGAAGCGGTTCACGAGGTCGTTCCGAACCCTAAAATTCTTCAGACTCGCAGAGACGAGTTCTTCTTTCTTCCCGATGAAGACGAATGGTCGCCTCCAGAACGCCTCATACTGAGGAAACTTTTCAGGAAGAACGTCCTCGATGAGGCGAGCAATCAGAGGAAGATGTTCGTCAACATTGAGATCTGCCTCCGTTCCGATGATCGTTCCAGGTGACGCAACTCGGGGTACAGCGTAGAGCGTCCCTTCACGCCAAGAGAGAATCCAGTCGGAGTGCTCTTTTCTGAGCTCCCTCAGTCCACTGTTGTCCGGATACGAACTCTGTCGAACTTTGAACGTCCGGCCGGAAAGGGTGAGCTGAAACCCGTTGAGATCTAGGCTCTTTGTATCTTCGGTCTGGGAGGCGAATCGGGTTGATGTCGTACTCTGCTGGGAACTCAAGGCATGCACCACCAAGGATACAGTTTGGGCCACAATGAATTGAAACAAATTAAAAGGATAGCTTACTTCGAACAGCTTACGCAGCGGCTACTCTGCCTGCAAGAGGCCTCGATATCCGAGGAACTCTTCTCCGCCAGTTCCTGAGAGAAAAAACCCCACTTGCGACCTGAAAATGGCTTTGACTTCTTCGGAAAGGCAGAAGTCGGTGTGCTCGAGGTTGTTGGTCGCAACGGATTCCAGTCGTTCGCCAAACGATAGAGGGGTGCCGTCGGATGATGCTTTGTTCAGCCGGACGGGCTGGAGGCATTCGGGACAGCGGAATGGTCCTTCGAATCCCAAGGCTTGAACGACTTCAATAGTTTCCCAGCCAACTCGTCGGTTCGGCTTGTCGCCAGACCAACGCTGGAGATGTACTGATTGCGTGCAGACCTCCTCTCGAAATCACAAATGTGCGAGCCCAGTTCGACGAATTAGAGCATCTTCATGATGTTGGAAGTTCCGATTGGCGAAACAGTCGAATTTTGTCCCCCACTTCCTGCCACTCATATCTTGGATTTCGCGACTGTGGATGGGGGACCGCAAGACACCACGAGAGATTTCCTGATTTGAGCCTATAGGCCCCCTGGTCGGTTTCGCCTCCCACATCGCACACAGGCATACTGTTCCATATCTGCTTGCCCGTCACGACCACTCTCGCCGGCTTGAGAAGCTCCAAGATCTCCAAAAAGGCCTCGCTCCCGTTTTGGAAGTCCTGACCATTGGGCCTGTCATTGGGGCCGTCCATCGCTCGCTGCACGTAAATTGAATAGGCGACTTCATTCCACGCCGATATCCTTTCAGCTAAGGAAGGCCACCGCTTACCGCTAAGGGTCCTGGTCAACGTACGAGCATAGACGCCCCTGCTCTTTCCGGGCCGATCCCATCTCTCCTCGTCCAGTGACCAGCTTCCTACAGTGTTAGTTGATGGGTGATCCGGTCCCGGCTCACCGTCCTCCCACTTATAGGCACTCTCGCTTAGGACAAGAAGACCCGAACCAGGCTTGAAAGCTTCGCCAACCCATGGATCATAAAATCGCTTCATGGTTGCAAAAATACACTACGAAGAGAGTGTGCCTCGGGAGCTTCTACAATGCTATGGCGGCTCGTAAGAGTTGCGCACGGAGGTTTGTGAAGTCAATCACTACGCTGTACGGACTAATGGGACTATCCATCTGTCTGCTGTTCTGCTGGTTGCTGTTAAAGGATAAGGACGAAGTTGGCCTAACTTTCGCAGGACCAGGAGGTTTCAAGTTGTCTACATGGGGGCGAAATGACCGAAGACTGGTCAGTAGGAATCGCTTCAAGCGTCTCAAATAACTAAAACAACACTCTGGTGTTTCGCTTGGGACTGTGCACAGCCTCGAGAGGGACACCAGAACAAATTGTGACTATACGTAAGCTGCACTATCGGAACTGTAGGCGAAGTTGCAGATAGCGTGACTTTTCATGAACTACGGGATTGTTTCCGGATTGGGCCGCAGGAGCGCCTCACTGAAAGTGGCAACAAGCTCAGACACGGTCGGTAGATCTCCTAGTAAGCTGCGGTACACCCGAATGGCCGAATCAATGCATGCCAAACCTCGGCAATTGACAAACGTTTCCCCTCCTGGTTTACTTTGCAGTGTAAAGTGAATGTATATGAACGATCTTCACAAGGCGCTTGGCGACATCAGCAGCATCCGTAGGGAGATGGCTCGCAGCACGCAGTTTCGTGGCTACGGCCCTGCAACGCTCGCCGCCACGAGTGCTCTCGCGCTTCTGGCTGCGGCTGCGCAGGCGGTCTGGCTGCCGGACCCGGCAAACGACATGCCGGCCTATCTGAGCATCTGGGTTTTGACCGCCATGCTCTCCGCTGCCTTGACTGGAGCGCAAATGTATACGCGCACCCGCCGTATTCATTCTGGCCTGTCGGATGAGATGATCCGCATGGCCGTTGAGCAGTTCCTGCCCTCCGTTGGCGCGGGACTGCTCATGACCATCGTGCTGGTGCGCTACGTTCCGGCGGTGTCGTGGATGCTGCCTGGACTCTGGCAGGTGATTTTCAGCTTGGGCATCTTTTCGTCGTGCCGCTTTCTCCCGCGACCGATGATCGCTGCAGGCGTGTGGTATCTGCTCACGGGTCTCGTCTGCATCGCCTTCGGCGACAGCCGGGCACTCGCTCCATGGACTATGGGCCTTTCCTACGGGATGGGGCAATTGCTGGTGGCAGGAATACTGCTTCTCGCCACACCGGAGGGTGAAGATGAAAGTTAAGGTTCCAGCGAACGAAGGCCGCTTCGCCTACGAAGGGCTCGACCGTGTGATCCACGAGCGCGCCCGTCTCAGTGTGCTTACGTCACTGATCACTAATCCGAAAGGACTGATTTTTAATGATCTCAAACAGTTGTGTTCTCTAACGGACGGCAATCTGAGCCGACACCTGCGCGTGCTCGAGACAGAAAATATGGTTGAGATCGTGAAAGGCCACGATCGCAATCGTCCGCAAACAATCTGTCGCATCACGCCTGCAGGACGCAAACGGTACCTCGAATACCTGTCGACGCTTGAGCAAGTGGTGCTTGATGCGGCGAAGGGTATCAAAGACGAGCCCGCACCTGGCCTGCTACGCAGACTGACGCCCTCGCAGGCCTGAATCCTTTTTTTCGGAGATTACTTTACGATGCAAAGTGTCCTACTTACGCCCAAAAGCTTTACAGTGCAAAGTGAAGTGCTTGAAGGCCTGCATGTGGCCATCATCATGGACGGTAACGGCCGCTGGGCTACGCAACGCGGACTGCCTCGTGTCCTCGGCCACCGTGCCGGAGGCGCAGCCGCACGGCGTGTGATCGAACATGCTCCGGATCTGGACATCCGGCGCCTGACGCTCTATGCGTTCTCCTCCGACAACTGGCGCCGGCCGGCTCTTGAGGTGCAAAGTATCTTCTGGTTGTTGCGCGGCTATCTGCGTCTCGAAAGGGAACGGCTCAGGCAGCATGGAGCGAGGCTCGAGGTGATCGGCCGTCGCGATCGCTTGCCGAAGTTGTTGCTGCGCGATATCGAAGAAGCCGAACGTGTAACTGCTAACGGTCGTCGCATTCATGTGCGGGTTGCCGTGGATTATTCCTCGCGCGATGCCATCACGCGTGCTGCGACCAACGTGTCTTTCACTGCTGACAATGATCGGCCGCCCGCGGCGGACTTGCTGGCACGCATGCTTGCCCAAGAACTGAACGCGGGGGGTGGCGACGTCGATCTGCTCATTCGCACCGGCGGCGAGAAGCGCCTTTCGGACTTCCTGTTGTGGGAGTCTGCATACGCCGAACTTCTGTTTACCGATTGCATGTGGCCGGATTTTGATGCTAGCGATCTGGATGCCGCGCTCCAAGAGTTTCGACACAGGGAACGTCGCTTTGGTGGTGTGGCGGCAGCGGCCAGGGAATGCCCTGTGCAGTCGGTGGGCGGTGCGCGATGATCGCTCCTGGTTCGCGCTCTCTTAGAGTTAAATTCATTCTGCCCGCATTGAAGGAAGCGACCGACCCGCATTGGCGTCCAATCAAGTATTCCCTGTTTCCTCCCCTGGGGTTAGCCACACTCGCTGCGTACCTGTCACCGGACGATCATGCGGTCATCGTGGACGAACATGTGGAGCCGCTAAGGCTCGACGATGCGCCTGAATTGGTTGTGATTCAGGTGTACATTACCAACGCCTACCGCGCTTACAAGATTGCAGACCATTACCGTAACCAGGGAGCGTTTGTCTGTCTCGGCGGCCTACATGTCACTTCGCTTCCCGAAGAGGCGGCTGCTCACGCGAATGTCATCTTTTTGGGACCGGGAGAACAGACCTTTCCGAGTTTCCTCAAGGACTTTCGCGCAGGGCGACCGGAGCGGGTTTACACCTCGATGTCAGGTCGCACACTAGAGCGTGTTCCCCCGATCCGCCGCGACCTCATCAGGTGTGGTTCATATCTTGTGCCAAACTCCATCGTGGTCACGCGTGGCTGTCCCCAGCATTGCGACTTCTGCTACAAGGACGCGTTCTTTCAGGGTGGCAGAGGCTTCTACACGCAACGGGTAGATGATGCGTTGGCAGAGATCGAGCGGCTGCCCGGACGGCATCTCTACTTCCTCGATGATCATCTGCTAGGTGATAGACGCTTTGGCGAAGCGCTCTTCGAAGGTATGAAGAGCATGAGCCGAGTCTTTCAAGGCGCGGCCACGGTGGATTCCATCTTGCGTGGAGACCTGATCGAGCGTGCCGCGGAGGCGGGACTGCGCAGCATCTTCGTCGGCTTTGAAACGTTAACACCAGACAATCTCAGGCGCAGCAATAAGCGGCAGAATCTCGGCCGAGATTACAAGGCTGTTGCGGACCGCCTGCACTCGCTCGGCATCATGATCAATGGCAGCTTCGTCTTCGGAATGGATGATGACGGCGAAGACGTGTTCCGGCGCACGGTAGATTGGGCCATTGAGCAAGGGATCACCACGGCGACATTTCATATTCAAACGCCTTATCCTGGGACCAAACTACATGCGCGCATGGTGCAGGAGGGGCGCATGCTAACGCGAGATTGGAATCTTTACGATACGAGACACGTCGTTTATCAGCCCACGAAACTGAGGCCGGAGACTCTGAAATGCGGATACGACTGGGCGTATCAGGAGTTTTACCGATGGGGAAGGATCGCGCGTGCCTCGCTACATCACGGCACGCTGAAGCATCAAGCTAAACACTTCTTCTATGCTTCGGGATGGAAGAAATTCGAGTCAGTTTGGGATTTCCTGATTCGTGCTCGGCAACTCACTCGGGTCACTCCGCTGCTTGAAGGTGTGCTCTCACGAGTCACTGGTAGAAAGCCGCAACAAGCGAGACAAACCGACGTGCAGGTCCTACCTGTGATACAACCCGAGACTACGATATAGACCGAATTTAATGCCGCGAAGGAACTGCCGCCGAACAATTGGTTGGTACCGCGAAGTCGGCTGTGAGAATCGATCGAAGTCGGCAAGTGTTGGACGATGAGTGTCGCGAATGGGTATACCCCAACCCTACGTCAGATGCCTCGCGAAATAATGTCAGAATAGAGTCGCTTTCTGCGTTATCGCACAGGTAAGGGCGAAGCTCAAAGAGTCTATTAGGACACATCGGCACGCTCTAACGCGCCAGCTGAAGCCCTCTACATGATGTAGGGTTGTGCCGACGGCTTCTTCTCGTGCTTCGCTCACCCTAGTGATGTGCCGTTCCATCATTAGCTTTTATGGACGACTTCGAACGAATACCCGTCAGGGTCGAATACATCAGCGGCATAGTATCCCGGATAGTATTCCAGTCGTGCGCGGGGTGAAATGTTGTCTCTGGCGCCAGCTAAGATTGCGGCCTTGTAGAATTCATCGACCTTATCGTCATCTTCGGCCATAAAGCCCCAGTGAATGGCTACTGGATCAGGTTTCCCCTGCTTCAACCAGAAGAATGCCCTTTTGCCATCACCAAAGCCCCACAGATCGGGATGACCGTCTTCGCCCTTGTACGGCATAAAGAATTTGATGTTAAGTGGCCTCAGCGCCGCCTCATAGAAGGCTAGCGAACGTTCGACATCGCTGACAGTCAGGATAATGTGGTCGAGCATAGTTCTCCCTCTCAAATCACGAGTGCTTCAACGGCCTTTTCGCCATTGGGTACCGCATGGACAGCAAGCGGCGGCATGTTCATAGCCTACGCAGGTCCAATGGAGACCTCAGTAATGGTCTTCCAGGTCCTTTGGAGCTTGTGGCAGGAGCGTTGATTCGATCCCGTTCACCGTTGCCCCAGCATTCGAGAAATTGGGAGCAATCTTCAGGTACTGAGCAGGAAAGTTGAGCTTGGGTTCGGACAACTTGTCGAGGCGCTCTATGTGGTCTGTCGAGAGAGGCAGGTCCAGGGCAGCAAGGTTCGAGTCAAGCTGCTTCATGGTGCGCGCTCCGATGATCGTTGAGGTCACACCGGGACGGCTGTGGACCCAAGCGAGCGAAACGGCGGCTACCGTGCTGCTCAACTCTTTGGCGATCTTCTGCAACTCATCCAGAAGATCGTAAGCGTGATCGGTTAGAGAACCCGTTACATGATCGCCTCGATCGGACTTCATCTCACCCCTGTTCGCCCGGGTATATTTCCCTGAAAGGGCACCGCTCTTCAGTGGCCCCCAGGGTGTGACTCCAAGCCCCATGTCCTGAGCCATGGGGATCAGCTCTCCTTCCACGGTGCGTTCAAGCAATGAGTATTCGATCTGCAGGGAAATCAGGGGAGCCCAGCCGCGAAAATGAGCAATCGTCTGAGCTTGCGCGGCCCTCCACGCCGGGGTATCAGAGAAACCGATGTAGCGCACCTTGCCTGAAGCAACAAGGTCATCCAGCGCACGAAGGGTCTCCTCGATCGGAGTAAAGCGGTCGTTCATATGGAGCCAGTAAAGGTCGATGTAGTCGGTCTGCAAGCGACGGAGTGACTGCTCGCACTGTGCATGGATCGCCTTGCGACCAGCGCCACCGCCATTCGGATCACCGGGGTATAGGTTGCCGAAAAACTTCGTGGCCAGCACCATTCGCTCGCGGCGGGCGCGGTCCTGGGCGATAAAGTCGCCGATGATCTTCTCCGAGTGGCCCTTGGTATAGAAATTAGCGGTATCGACGAAGTTGCCGCCGCGCTCCAGAAAGGCGCCAAGAATCTTTGAAGAGTCTTCCGGAGTTGCTCCCCAGCCCCAGTCCTCCCCAAACGTCATGGCTCCAAGGCAAAACGGGCTGACGCGAAGTCCCGATCTTCCAAGTGTGGCGTACGAATTCAATGGCATACTTTGCTCCTTATGGCTTTAGCTGATGACTTGCTTCTATGAGATTTAAGGCAGGGCGCCGGCGAGCTCGGCCGTGGTGACGACGGCCGCCTGCCTGGGGATGACGATATCGAGCAGCATCGCATGCAGCTCTCCTCCAGCTCGTCAACGCCCGACGTTTGCCTGCAAATGCTGCGGATAACGAGCGCCCTGCACCTCGATATCCTTGAGAGCGGCTTCTATGTTCTGCAGATCATCCGTGGATAGTTGGACCTTCGCCCCTCCGAGGTTTTCTTCCAGGCGATGCAGCTTCGTGGTGCCCGGAATGGGAACGATCCAGGGTTTCTGTACGAGCAACCAAGCGAGGGCAATTTGAGCGCGCGTGACGCCCTTCGCCTCGGATAGCTGTCCCAGCACGTCAACCAAATGCTGGTTCGCTTTTCGGGCTTCCTCTGCAAACCGGGGACTGTCGTTGCGGTAGTCCTTGCTGTCGAACTTCGTGCTTTCGTTAAT
>JAOAPF010000237.1 GCA_025462755.1 Edaphobacter sp. | reverse complement strand
GAAGTACATTCACAGCGGACATGACAGAGATGGACTGGCCCAGGACACCGAAACTGGACAGGTTTGTATTTGGATCCATCGGAGCAGTCTCCAAATGGATTCCAAGCGTCACATCGGATCCCATCTCCTTGCCAACGTCTATCGGTAGGTTGTCGAGGAGGAAACCATCTGCGTACAGGTGCTTTCCAGACCGGACTGGTGTGAAGATGCCCGGTAACGACATGGTCGATCTCATGGCTAGTGCAAGAGAGCCGTCGCGGAAGACATGCGGCTTGCCGGAGACAAGATCGGTGGATACACAGGCAAATGGAATAGGAAGGTCATTAAAGCTTGCGAGCTCTGAATATGGAAGCGCAACACGATCGAGAACCAAGTTGACTTGCTGACCTGTATTGAACCCTGAAGGAAACTGCAACCCGCCGCGCAAACCAAATTCCAGCTGGCCTGGGACGTCTCGAGCATCTTGTTTGCGTCGATAGGACAGGTCCCGAAATGGTGTAACTCCGCTCAGCACCTCGTCCCAGTCGATTTCATTGATGAGCTGCCGGACCTCTGCTGGGGATAGGCCAGTCGCGTACATGCCACCAACCAAACCTCCCATGCTAGTTCCAGCGACATAACTAACGGGAATTCGGTGCTCTTCCATCCATGTGATAACGCCAATGTGGGCGAGGCCAAGGGCGCCGCCGCCTTCAAGGACCAGGCCAAGTTTCGGGTGGTCTTTCTTGTCATGCTTTGCGGAATCCTGGGAATGGCCGTAAATGCTCGCCGCCAATACATAGAGGAGAAACAACGACTGCGCGGCTCGGATCTTCATGCTTACCCTCTGTCCTTGCGTCATGTGAATGGCCCACTTTCAACGCTCATATCTACACCTCAGCGTGGTGAGGAGGCAGCAGTCGTGCGATAACCTGAGTGTCGTTCGTTTAGCGCGAAACATGGGACGGATTTGCACTGTCGACTGTCTTTCCTGGAGTAGACCAACACGATGTGATGATGCTCGGGTTCTTGACTTGCAGATTGTGAAGCGAGAATTCATTGTTTTCAGCTAGATGAGGCCCTAGCCCGAGGTGCGTTGTTCCTGGCAAATCGTGATGACGTTCACATTATTCAGGCATCTCACCGTTACAGGAACTATCAAATCTAGCAGGCGTGGCACTAAAAGTTGCCAGCGATCCAGAGTGGTCGTGACACACCTTTCAGTTCCGATAGGCCCGTCATCGAAATCTCACCACTAAAATGATTAAGAGATGAACCACGGCAGAGAAATGGATGTAGAAAGTCTTGCCGGGCGGGAGAAACTCCTGCGCCGCTAGACTAACAGCGAAGTTCGATCCGTATGGGCGAGATGGGAAGGCTAGGAAGAGATCATTTGATGCTTGATCGCATATCCGAGAAGCTCGGCATTCGTACTGATGTTCAGCGTCTCCATCATGCGATATTTGTGGAAAGCTACTGTGCCGGGTTTTACGTCGATGACACTTGCCACTTGCTTCATCGACAAACCTTCAGCGAGGAGCTGTAGAATCTCGCTTTGCCTCTTCGTGATTCTCTTTTCTTCCGTAAAGGGCTCTCGCTTATTGAGAAGAAATGTTACTGTCTCCTTGGCGATGAGTGGCGACAGGTAAGACTCTCCACGATTGACTTTACGGACGGCAAGCAACAACTCATCGCCTGCGGACTGCTTGAGAACATAACCGGACGCACCGCGACGGAAAGCCTCAGCCGCCACATCTGCTGCGAGAGTCATAGTAAGGAAGACCAACTTGATTCCAGGTGTCTTCTGTTTGACCTGTTCGCCGGCATCAAGCCCATTCAAACGGGGCATATAGATGTCGAGGATGATGATATCCGGCTTGAATTCGGCTACGGCATCCGCCAGATGACGGCCGTCCGTTACTATACCCACCACTGAGAATTCAGGCTCCAGTAGGCTCTTGCACGCGTCCGCCAAAAGCTGGTGATCGTCGGCAATTAGAATTCGTGCTGCTGGTCGTTGCTCTCTCACGGTAAACCTCCCTGAATGTCTTTCAGCAAAGGGCCCATTCCCTCAATTATCAATCGTGGCGAAGCTGACGAATCGCTAATTGATATCTCGAATATTAGTTCGAGTGTTTTCGTCCAAGATTTACCAAAGTCGGGTTAGATGTAGAGTTATACGTCCACATACTCACGATGTCAATCATCCGGATTGTTGAGTTTTGGCTCGATTCCTGGAGCCGACTACTATATGGGTTGATATGTGGAATTTTGAATCAGGACACCCAACTGCTTGCTGACTCCGTTCACTTGGTTGCTCGCGACATGGTTTGTTCCATCGGGCAGCTTGGCAAACTGAACCGCGATTGTGACTGCATCACTCGGATCAGTGAGATAGCTGGCAACCTGGATGCTCTGGATCGCCTTCTGTTGCTGATTAAATACCAGCGTCACCGAGTCGTTCGGTTTGAGATAACTCTTGATGATCAGGCTGACAGTACCTGCGGCGCCATTCGGCTGCACCGAGATGTTGCCACGCTGTTTGGCCTGCTGGAGCGCCTGCATATCAGGCTGAGAGTATTGCTTGCCGAGAGCGGCAATTTGCTGCCCATAGGCCTCAAACTCGTCCGTTTTCTTCGCTACGATATGTTGCCTGAATCGGCCGCCACTTGGTTGAGGCGCTGGTTGAGCGTTCAGTTCAGTCTTCTGCTGTTGTCCATCCGGACCTATCCGCACCTGGAACTGTTGGGTCTTCTTGACGTTGCCCTTTAGACTAATGGTCTGCTGCTCCAACCATGTGTAATGGGCGAGCGCCTGTTTATTCGCGGCCGAAGCCTGTTTGATATCTGCAAGCTTCTCCTCCAGTCCCGGGCTTTGAGCAAGGGTCTGAGAGATAGCGGAGAGCATCGTGCATATCGTCATTGCCCTGGACAGCATAAGCGTGATTCGTCGTCTCGAATAATTGTGCATGGATATTATCCCTCTTCCAACTGCGCTTTCTGCGTTTAGTAACTGACTATCCGGCTCTTCGGGAAGGCAGCGTTTCCTGAAAGTGCTTTTCCCTGCGACCATGTTCCCCCTTGGCTGCAGTTAAAGCGACAAAGTTGGGATGGCGCCGCTATTTCGTGGCTACTTCTACAATACTTAGCGCGCAGCACTTCTCCCACTATCAAAAATGCTAGTGCGTCTCCAGCAAATGTACGGGACGACGATTTTGAGTGGGTTCGACCAATTACCGGCTGGTCGACTCTTTCTTCCATTCCAGTGGCCTAGCTGGTCTCAATTTCGGCACCAGGGTTTCGTGGACGCGTATCGTGGTCGGCAGAGGAAATAAGGACGAAACCTTTCCTCAGCGCTGCCCTTAGCCGCATCAGGGTCCACTTCTCCTTTGCAGGAAACTCGATCCTTCATGATTCTCAGTCAGTTCGATCGCGATGAGGATCCCGCTCCTATCTAGCAACAATTCGTATGGCTACTAGCAGATATGCCAGCAGCGCCAATCTGGATTAGCTCCTACCTTTTATGAGGCATCGGTGCGACCCAGAAATGAACCTGTTCGGTTATGAAAATGAACCAACCGACCGCCTGGACTCAATGACTGGATATTGATACCAGCTCTCTACGCTCCTGACGAATTTGAAAATCCTATGTCTCTTCGAATCTTCTGGGTGTCATTGATATTTCTTATGTTGATCGGCAAAACCGTGGACGCACAGGAAGCAGAGTTCTTGCCAGAACTCGACGTCTTTCTAAAGCTCAATCCCAATGCGCGACTCAGGGTTCAGGCGTCGAATACGCGAGAGGGCGGTGATCCCACACAACTCGCGATAGGTCCTGACCTGGAGTTCTATCTAAAGCCCCTCATCAGACTTCAAAAAGTTACTGTCTTCGACCTGGATGACGCGAAGTCACGACCCTTGGTGGTTACTGCCGGATATCGCTACCTGGCTACGCCTGGTTCCCCTTCGACGAATCGAATGGAACTGACGGCAACGTCGCACTTCCCCGCAAAACCCGGATTCCTGGTCTCCGATAGAAATCGCTCAGATCTTGATTGGAGCAACGGAACATTCAAGTGGCGTTATCGCAATAAGCTTGAGATCGAAAAGCCGCTGGCAATCCGTTCCTATCACCCCGCACCCTACGCTAGCGTCGAGGTATATTACCAAAGCCAATATCAAAAGTGGAGCACCACCGAAATTTACGCAGGCTGCCTGTTCCCCATCAGAAAGTGGTTTGAGCTCGATGCCTACTATGAGCACCAAAACAACACGAGCAAAAGCCCGAACCGCCAACTACATGGCGTGGGACTGACGCTGAACATCTATTTACCGGCGAAGTGAAGGAAGTCTGAGGCTCAACCATGAAGACACCCACCCTGAATGGCGACGAGCCTGAACCTATAAACGACGAAATTTCCGATCGGGCGGCCGACACTCTAGGGTCACAGATCAACATCTCCATTTTTCTGGGACTCATCATTCTGACGGTATTTGTCATGCCCTCGATTGGGTTTGGCGACAAAAATGAAAGATGGTACGGCAGTATCGAGTTTTCGATACTTCTGGGCGCAGGCACTGCAATCGCGTGGCGTCGCAGGGTGCTCTTCCTGCTCTCGTCATTTATCGGCTTGCTGACAATCGCTGTACGATGGTTTGCTCTATTGGCGCCGAACCGTTCCTGGGAACTGAGCAGCGAAGTTGCTGTGCTAATCGCGGTTCTGATGATCTCGTGGATATTGCTTTTGCAGATCTTCCGTAGCGCCGCGCCGACAACGGTGGTTAGCATTCAGGGCGCAATAGCGGTGTATCTACTCTTCGGCCTTGCGTGGGCGAACGCCTACCTGATTGTGATTCAGCTGAATCCCCATTCCTTTCAGAGTACGATCGGCTTGTCCACGTCATCGGCGACAGAGTGGTACTACTTCAGTTATGTGACACTGACCACGTTGGGTTATGGAGAAATTACGCCGCTAACCCGGATCGCGCGAGTGTTGGCCGCGGGAGAAGCTGTCACGGGACAACTTTATCTCGCTGTTCTCATTGCGAGATTGATTGGAATGGAGATCACTTCTTCGCAACAAAAGCTAGCTCGGGAGTCTGAGTAGCCCGACATTGCACGATGAAAAGTTGGCGAGGCGCAATTGAGCAGTCGATCTTGAGGCAGGTAAAATGACTGAACTAACGCCAAACATAGAAGTCGCTCAACCTCCACGAACATGGACTTCATCACGTGCAATCCACGAGTCGACGGGACAGAGGGGTTGAGATTCTTGAGGCGGTGGTCCTTGCCATCGTTGCCGTTCTTACGGCGTGGGGTGGATATCAGGTGTCGAGGTGGGAGGCCCTGTCTGCGAAGGAGCGCCCTTGCTTCGAAAACCTCGGTGCGAGCGCAAGAGGGATTGACGCTGGCGGAACAGGACCGTCTCATGACATCGTGACGTTCAACGGATGGCTTGCCGCCAAATCAGCAGGCAATGCAAAACTGGTCGACGTCTTTGAGCGCCGCTTTTGGCCCGAGTATCTTGTCGGCTTTACTGCATCGCAAAACCTTGATCCGTTCAATAACCCCTCGGCTCCCGCCGGTCCGATCTTCATGCCCGAGTACATCAACTCCCATGCGATTCAGTCGGCGAAGCTTTCTGAACAGGCGACGGCCCATTTCGATCAGGGTATCGAAACTCGAGAGAATGCAGATAGCTATATAAAGGTTACGGTTTTTCTGGCGACGGATTTGCTGCTGACCGCGTTGTCACAAAGATTCAAGACATCCGGTCCGCGAATATTACGGTGGTGGGTATTGCGTTCGTCTTGTTAATCATTAGCCTCTACTGGGTTCCGCGGGTCTAGAGCTCCGCATAGAAGATTGCAGGATAGCGCGAACCGGTCGCGACGCGGCTTGCGGTGGCCTCCTCCAAGAAGCGAACTAAATTTTGATGAAAATACTGCGGCGATAGAGTACCGAGATGGGGATCCAACAGATGGCGACAAATCCGATTGAATAGAGCAAGGAGGCAAAAGCCTGGTCTGGCGCAAGGTGCGTAATCGACCGATAGAGTACCTGCTGGAGGTTTATGCCGGGATGGGGATGAATGCTGCTGAGGGTTGATTGCAGAAGCTCGGAAAAGATATAGGCGGCGATGGCATTCGTCCCGAAGACCAGGAAGGGACTGAGAAAACGGGAGTGGTCGGATCTGCTCGGTGCCTTCTTGCGGAGATCGACAATCAGGAGAGAGAAAGCGAGCAGCAGCAGGCTGAGCCCACCGGCGAAGAGAACGTAGGAGCTGGTCCAGAGCTTCTTGTTGATGGGAAAAGAAAGATTCCAGAGGCCGCCGAGAAGAACGCTGTTGACCCCGGCGATTGCGATGCAGGCGGCCCTTGTTCCCAGCGGGCGCAACGTGCGCAGCCAGATGCCAGTAAGCAGGCCAAGGATCGCGGTTGCGAGGGCGGGGATGGTGCTGAGGAGGCCTTCGGGGTCGCGGGTGCGCTCGTAAAGGTGGGTGGCGGAGAAGATTTGGCGGTCGAGCCAGGCGGTGAGGTTAGCGTCGCGGTCGAGCAGGGGGATGTCGTGGGTGGGGACGCCGTACCCGGGGACAGGGACGAAGCGCATGAGAATCCAGTAGCCGGTAAGCGCTGCGATTGCCAGAGCTGCCTTGCTGCGCCAACCGGCGTTGATGAGATAAAGCGAGGCAACGATAAGGTAGCAGATGGCGATACGCGGGAGCACTCCATAAAAGCGCATGGTATGGACGTGGAAGTAGGGGAAGCTGTTCACGACCAGGCCTAGCAGGAAAAGGAGGATGGAGCGACGCAGGACGTGCAGGAACAACGAGTGGCGCGTGGCACCGTGCGCGAGGCGGGCTGCGGTGGAGTAGATGGTCGAGATGCCGACGAGAAAGAGGAAGGTTGGGAAAACAAGGTCGGTTGGGGTGAAGCCGTTCCAGGCGGCGTGCTTGAGGAGCCAATAGGCGTTGGCCTCGTTGCCGTTGTTGTTGACGAGAATCATGAAGGCGATCGTGAGGCCGCGTAGGACATCGAGCGAGAGTAGTCGCCCCGGTCGAGCGGCAGTCAAAGAAGGCTGGGCGTTGAGGAAGGATGGACTCGTCGTGGTCATGGGGTTACTTGTGCGCCTCCGGCTGCTGGTTAGGGGCGAGGTGTAGGGTATGTGCGATCGCGAGCGCCGCGTTGTAGGAATCGCCTTGAGGGTTGACGTCGTATATCTTCTGGCTGTGATTCCATCTGTCGCCAAAAGCATACCAGTCTATGCTCTTTGGAGGTTGGCTGGTTGCGAGCGAGGCGTAGAGGGAGTCGAAGTACATCTGCCAGCGTGGCATATAGTAGTCGCTCGTCAAGCCGGCCCAGTCACGGTTGCCGTACTCGTGGAGGCCGTACTCGCTTGCGTGGCGATCGCCCCAGGTGGTTAGGATGGAGCGCGCGTCGTAGTTGAGGCGGTCAAGCTCCGCGGGCGAGGAGGCCCAGGGGGGCACGAAGGAGAGCCATCTGCCGAGAAGAAAGAACTGGTTAGTTTCGAGCAGGTTGTTTTGCAGCTCCATGTCTTGGAGCCACTCTTTCGTGAGGGCGGCGAATGCGATTTTGTCTTTGGAGTCGTAGGCTTGTTTGATTAGCGGTAGGAGTCGGCGACTTTCGTTCGCCATTGCCTGCCGGGCTACATCGACAAGGTCGTAACCGTAAGTTTCCATGGAGCGGAGTGCGGGTGCTACTTGAAGGAGTTCGGTCAGCGCGGGTGCGAAGTCGGCAGGGTTGTATCGGAGGACGTCGGGAGACCAGGTGGCGGCGCGTGTCGCTGTGAGCGACGGTTGGGAGTTGAAGAGCGATTCTTGAGAGGCGTCGCGCTCTCCGTGATCTTTGTCTCCGTCCGCGCGATAGCCGTAGGCGGTCTTGAGGAGGATCTGCCAAGCGTTGCGGGCGTGAGGATCATCTGCACCATAGCGGCGCGTGGCGTATTCGTCGGTCCAATGGGTAAGGTCGACCGGATCTTCGTGCCAGGCCATCTCGGTGTAGAGGTCGAAGGCGTAGGGGTTGGTGTCGAGGCCCTCCGTAAAGAGGGCTGTCCCGGCGATGAGGCTGCCGGGATGTTTGGCCATCTGGGGAAGGCGGACCGCGTAGTCGTGTAGAGGCGCTCCCATCGTGGTGCGTCCGCCAAACTCCCACAGACCGCCGTAGAGCCAGGATGCTCCGCGGAACTCATGGTCGCGGTTTTCGCGAGGAACGCGGCCCTGCTCGATTTCGGCGATGAGGACGTGATTCGTGTCGAGGGAGGACAACAGCTCCTGGGTTGGGTTTTGTTGCCAGCCGAGCAACATCCAGAGTGCGTCGGGGTGGACGCGCTTGAGGGCCCCTTGTACTTTTTTCGCGGCTGCGGGAACGGGAACATTTCCTGCGGCGCCGCCCTCCTGGAAGATCTCCATGTCATAGATTTCAGAGTCGCCGTAGAGATCGTGTTCATGGCGGTAGAAGGAGGCGGCGAGTTTGTCGAAGTTGGGGTCGAGAGGATCGAGCCAGCCGGGGCGTGTGAAACCGTTCCAATCGCCCTGGGTGATGACGTGAGCGCCTGGGTGAAGATCGGCGAAGTCTGCGGGGACGATTCCGTAGTATCCCGGGAGAACCGGCATGATCCCGAGGCTGCGCAGTGTGGCGATGAGCTGTTGTGCCGAGCGGGACCGTTTCTCGAGAAGTTGAGTGGAGATGGGGGCTTCAAAGCAGCACATGTTCCCCATCAACTGCCAGTTCTGATGGGCAGGTTGTACTATCCATTTCCGGATCGCCTCATCGGAGTAGCCGGAGTCGCGGAACGTCTGGTAAAGGACAAGGTCCATGCCGCGCTCGATCAGGATTGCGTTGGTGCCGCTGAGAGCGAGAATGTCGATCTCGTGTTGCCAGCGCTTCTGGTCCCAGTAAGGAGCGGAGTAGCCGTCAACATTTTCGTTTAACGCATAGCGCCAGGGGTAGAGAGCTGGCTTCTCGATGGGAGACTCGGGAGCGGGCAATACTAGATTGGGAGGACCGAGTTGAAGGCCGTTGGGTGAAACCTGCAGGTGTGCGACATACTTCAAGTACCAGTTGACTCCGTATAGAACCGTGGGTTGCGTTGCTGCTTGCACGCGAATGTGGCCTCGCGTCCCGGAGATGCGAAAGTAATCCTTATGGTCGGGCTTGGGGACAAGAGTCAGTTGAAACTGGGGAGCGAGGTGAGGCATCAGGCGTCGGAGCACTCCCTCGGCGGGTGCCGCGGGCCATTGGGGCTGCGCAGGGGCAATCGAGGTTAGGAAAACACCAGGAAATACGGTAATCGCAAGTAATCGCTTCCAGCGCATGCCTACCAATGTAGCGAAGTTTTTGAGGATAGGCCCCACTGTTTCTGAAAGGTGCTGTTACATATAGATCTTCCAGCGCTAGTCCTTACGAACTCTTGTGGGCTCATCGACGAGGTGAAAGACGAGCGTGCCTCCCTTGACCAGCTGTGCGTGCTCCACGGTCAATCCCTTTATCAGTGTGCCGTTCCACTCAACTGACCGGACGTAGATCGATTTGGCGGACTCTCGGTTGGCTTCGATCGTCAGTGTACGCTTGTCCGAGACTTTGATCTCTACGCGATTGAACAAAGGTGTGCCGAAGTCGTATCGCGCGCTTACCGGATCTACAGCATAAAGCCCGAGCGAACTGATGACGAACCACGCCGACATCTGTCCGCAATCTTCATTGCCCGCTATTCCATCCGGTTTGTTATCGTACATGGTCTCGAGCAAGCTGCGAATTCGCGCCTGCGTCTTGTGAGGAGCGCCGGCATAGTTATAGAGATACGCGATGTGATGGCTCGGCTCGTTCCCATGAGCGTACTGGCCGACCATTCCGGTCACATCCGGAGGCATATCGGGGGGCAGCTCGGAGCTCTGATCGAATAGTTGATCGAGCTTTTCGACGAAAGGTTTGTTCCCGCCCATTGTCTCGATCAAGAGCGCGGGATCGTGCTGCACACAAAATGTGGTCTGCCAGGCGTTGGCCTCGGTGTAGTCGCGCCACTTCGTAATCTTGATCGACTTGGGATTGAATGGTGCGGCCCAGTGGCCGTCGATGAACTTGGGACGAATGAACCCCGATTCCTTATCGTACAGATTCAGGAAGGAGGATGATCGCTTCAGCAACATCGCGGAGTCTGCGTCTTCCCCAGCTGCTTTGGCGATTGCAGACACGGCGCGATCATCGTAGGCATAGTCCAGCGTCTTACTGGCCGACTCGTCCTGCGCGTCGCAGGGTACATAGCCGAGCTTCCGATAGGCTGCCAAGCCGCGATAATCATCTACTTCGGCGCGCTTTTTGAAGACAGCGTATGCAGACTTTGCATCGATTCCGCGGAATCCCTTCGCCAAAGCCTCGGCGACCACGGGAGCAGAGTGGTACCCCACCATGCACCCCGTCTCGCTTCCCTGCAAGGGCCATACGGGAACGCCTTGCGGGCTCTGCTCGGCCATTCGAATCAGGCAGTTCACAAAATCCGGCACACGCTCGCCGAGAATCAGCGTGTAGACCGGATGCAAAGAACGATAGGTGTCCCATAGCGAGAAGGTGCTGTAATTATGCGCTCCTTTCGCAAGTGTGTGTACCTTGCCATCCATGCCGCGGTAGCGTCCGTCCACATCGTCAAAGAAGGTGGGCGCTACCATCATGTGATACAGGCCGGTGTAGAAGATCTCGAGATATTTCGGATCGTCTGAGGTGACTTGAATGCGCCCTAGCTGTTGTCGCCAAGCGGCATGGGCCGCAGCGCGCGCGCCATCGAAGTCCCATCCCGGCGCCTCCGCTGCTACATTGACGGCTGCGCCCTCAGCGTTCACGCCGGAGATGCCCGTCTTTACGTGGACAACCTCGTTCGCATTCGTTTTGAACTTCAGTACACAGCGGAGTGAGGTGCCCTTCTGTTCTCCGGCCCCGTCCATCAGCTTTCCGTCGCAGTAGATGTCTGCGCTCTCGAAGGGCCTTGAAAATTTCATTGAGAAATAGATCTGCCTGCCTTTGGCCCAGATGTCGGTGCAGCGTCCTCCTACGATCGTGTCTTTGCCTACGATCTTTAGGGACGACCATCGAACCGACGGTGTTGGCGGCGCGTCAGGATCGGCAGAGTCGCTGCCGGCATCTCCGGCGTGCGCGAGATCGAGGAGAAAACGCGCGTTTTCCGATTGCGGGAAGGTGTATCGATGGATGCCAACGCGCTCTGTCGCTGTCAGTTCTACCTTGACTTTGGAGTCCTGAAGATAGACACGATAGTATCCCGGGACGGCCTCCTCGTCTGCATGCGAGAAGCGCGATCTGTAGCTGGTGGGGGAGTCCGGTTTGGCCTGAGGGTCGAACTTGAAATCGTCGGTTGCAGGCATCAGGAGAACATCGAGCATGTCGATGCATCCTGTGCCGCTCAGATGAGTGTGGCTGAAGCCAAGGATCGAACTGTCGGCGTAGTGATATCCCGAACAATGGTCCCAGTCCTTGATGCCGGTGTCGGGGCTCAGCTGCACTGCGCCAAACGGCATTGTTGCACCGGGATAGGTGTGACCGTGCCCACCGGTGCCAATCGCGATCTTCACCAACTTTGTGTTGTCGGTATCCGTTTTAGCGCTGGTGGGCGCATCCAGCAAGTAGTGGAAGGCGGGCGGCAGCGCCAGTGAGTCCTTCACGAAACAAACCGCCGACGTGGCCGATATGCTGCTAAGGAAATTTCTTCTCGATACCATCGCTACCTCATTAATCTACACTCTGCACTATAGCGGGTGATGGGTGGTGGGACGCAGCATCAAGAAGACTGCCATGACAATCTGCCGGCTCATTCATCGGGTTGCATCGCGCTGCGAGTCCGTTCGGCAATCCGCCAAGATACTTCGTCCAGGATGATGGCTCCGACGCAGGATAATCCGCTCGATATTTGCGCGCGGCTGGAGAGTGTCATTTGTCCGAGCTGCTGCATTTTAGGACGGCACCGAGTGTTATGCCCGGTGCCTTGGTTTAGACTGCGTCGCAGCTATGATTTCATGCCGCAGCTAAAAAATGACCTTCGCAGCAAGTTGAAGCTGGCGCGCAGGATATGCGGAAGAGATCGCTCCGAAAGTGGAATTGCTGACATTGCCATCCGGTGCCTGATAGTTAACTTTATTAAGCACGTTGAACGCCTCTGCACGAAAATCGAAGGTCGAGCCTTCTCTCCACAACGGAAACGCTTTATGAAGACCGAGATCCGTTTGAAAGAAAGCGGGACCGACAACCATATTGCGCTGCGCGTTGCCAAACGGATTGCCGGTGAGAGGAGCTGAAGCACCTGTGATTCCCGGGCCAGTCGATTTCAACAGGTAACCGGTCAGAGCCGTCGACGTCTTCACACGGTTCGTCGCAGGAGCAATCGGATTTCCGAATACATTGGGCCGATACGTGTAGAGATCGGTGACATTGGTGTTCGACGACGTGGGGTTGTTGTAGGTGAGGTTGGTCGGTAAACCGCTGTTCATGTTGTTGATAACGGTAATCTGCCATCCCCCCAAGAGTGCATTCATCGCCCAGGGTGAGTTGGCTCCAAAGCGACGGCCCTTCCCGTACGGAAGGTCGTAAATGATGGCGGTAGTGTTGTTCAGCGGCTGGTCATAGTTCGACCGTCCGTAGTCGCTGCTGGGATTCGCGAAGTTCACCCGGGAATTGTCGCCGTTGCTCGTCTCCAGGTGGCCACCCGATAGATCGAAGGTACGGCCCCAAGTGAATGAGTTGAGCAGATATAATCCGTTACCATAGCGTTTTTCCACTTTGAGTTGCAGTGCGTTGTAGTTTGAGATGCCTCCGCCATAGGCGATTTCGATGTCGCCAAAGGTAGTAACCGGACGCCGAGCGGCCAATGATGTGGTGCATTGCGTCGCCAGAGCCGCTGTGCAGATGGCCGCCTGGTTGTAGTCCGCAAGAATCTGGAGGTGCGTTCCTTTGCTTCCGACGTATGCCGCATCGATTACCACTTGCCCAGGTAGCTGATGCTGCACAGCGAGGAAGTAACTCTGCACATATCCAGTCTTGAAGTTTTTCGGTATGTAGCGCGATGTCACCAGTGCCGGATTGAAAGCAGAAGGGGCGGTGAGATTGACAGCATAACCCTGCTGCGTCTGACGGAAGCATTTTGCCTGGTCTTGAGTATCGTTGAGGCAAAGGCTGGAGGGCGATGGCGTTACGTTGTTGATAGTCGCGTTAACAACGTTCGGGCCATTGTAGGTAAGGTTGTTCTCTCCACCTGCACGGTTGAATTGCGTATAGTTGATTCCGTAGCCGGAGCGAAAAACTGTGGCCGGAGTGATGCTGTAAGCAACACCAAAGCGCGGTCCAAAGTTGTTCAGTGGCATGTTCACAAGGGCCCGGTTGTAGATCGACCCACTTGATGCCTGGATGAGAGTATTCGTGGCCGGATTGAAATTGGCCAGCTTATTGTTCGCTTCGTATTGTGGCGTTACGAGTTCATAGCGCATGCCGGCATTGATCGTCAGATTCGGCGACACCTTAATGTCGTCCTGGAAGTACATAAAATTCATTCTCTGACGTACGCTAGCGATGAAGAAATTTGTCAGCGAATACGAGTTACGGTTGCCGAACATGAAGTCCGCCAGGTTGTGGGCTTGCTGGACCTGCGAAAACACATCTGCCGGAGTGCCCACAACCGTGGAGTATTGTCCGGAGTAGTTATCCTGACCGTAGCTCGGGTTGTAGTCGTTGATCTGGGTGTTGATCGCTTGGTACTCGTAACCGATCTTCATCGAATTGATGCCATGAACCAGCGTGTAGTTCACCTTCGGATTGATGACCGAAGGATTCTGGAACTGGGGACTTGCAGACTGTGTACCGAACTGCGCGAACCCTGTAACACTCTGCGCGTTCAGGCTGCGAACAATGATAGGATCGGTCGGGATACCATTCGTGATTCCATTTGCAATGAGCAGGCTTGGACTCCCAAGGCCGTACGGTGACTTGCCACCTTCGTTATGGCCGATGCCGATACGAAAGTCCAACAACGAGGTTGACGTGATGAGATACGTCGCTCCCAGTGCAATCTGGCGATTGTATACATGGACGTCGGAGTTGGCGTTGCCACCTGCCGGGCCGCCAAAGGTGGGCGGGGCGAAGATGGCCGTCTGATGTTGGCTATAAACACCGAATATGCTGAGTTTTTGATTGAAAGTGTGGTCGATTCGTGCATCGCCTTTGTCATCGTTGATGGTGCCACGCGGAAATGCGGAGAAGTTGTTGCCATAGGCTTGAGAAGTACCTGGTAAGGCACCGTTATTGGGCGCCGGGAGCGCAGCCAGAACAGCTTTGGCGAAAGAGGTCTGGGCGGACGCCGGAATGATGCCATTCGCGTAGACCTGTCCAGTGATTGGATTCCGCAATGGAATAGGTACGGCTGTCCCAGAGGCTGAATGAAGGAGGAAGGTGCCGGAGCGCTGCTCCAACGTCGGCAAGGTTACCGTGCCGAAGCTCAGCGCGATCTGACGAACTCCTTCGTAGTCCATGAAGAAGAACGTATGATCACGCCAGATCGGTCCACCAAAGGTCCCGCCAAACTGATTCCGAATAAAAGCAGGCTTCACCCCTGAAGCCGGCTTGAACGGTCCTATCGCGTTGAACACCGTGTTGCGGATGTAGTCCCAGGCACGACCGTGGAACTGATTCGTCCCACGCCGGATACTGGCGTTGATCACCGCACCCGATGCCCGGCCGTACTCAGCGCTGTAGTTGTCGGTCTCCAAACGGAACTCCGACACAGCATCCGGCGACGGAGGAATATTTTCATTTGCAAATCCCTGGTTGGATGTGCCGTAGGAATTATTGTCCAAGCCATTCAGGAGAAAGTTGTTGAATGCGCTGCGCTGCCCGTTCACGTTAAACGACGCCTCGCGGCTTGTCGTCGACTGATCCTCGAGAAACGACTTGCGCACGCCCGGGGCCAGCAGCGCAAGATCGGCATAGGACCGGCCATTGAGCGGCAGGTTCTCGATCTGCTGCGTCCCGACAACTTGCCCACGGGAAGTCGTCTCCGTCTCCAGCACCGTCGGTGCAGAGGACACTGTTACAGTTTCGCTGACGGATCCGGGTCTCATGGAAAAGTCCACTCTCTGCCGCGAATCGGTGGTCAACCTGAATGGCGGGGTTTGCGACTTTTCGAAACCTTGCGCCTCAGAGACGATTGTGTAGGTGCCGATCTGTATACTGGAAAACTCATATCGGCCCTCTGGATCGGTGGCCGCCTTTTGCACGATGCCGGTCGCGGTGTTCGTTAACGTCACTGTGGTGTTTGGGATTGCAGCACCCGACGTATCTCTCGCGTAGCCAAGCACCGAGGCTGATTCGAACTGTGCATAGGCGCTGAGCGCGGGGATCATCAGAAGAATCGCCAATGCCAGTTGCAACCCTCTCGAGGCCAGTAACGATACTGCTGTTTTCTTCAAATTGCCGTTTAAACAATCGTAGTTTTCTTTTTTATCACTGCGCATGGTGTAGTCCTTATTGAAGCGAATTGGCCTCTGAGTTATAGCGAACTCCTTACGGAGCTTCGCCGCATGGATTCTGACATCAGTTTCGCCACGTAGTTTTCTGATATCTAGGGACGGCGAAACGTTACTAACTCAAGGAGCCACTGTCAAGCTAAATCCGCTTACTGCACCGGTAACGCTAACGACCACATGATCTCTGTAACCACAAGTCAGTGAGCTATTTACAGGGAAATGCCGGGACGTTTATCGCCAACTTAGAATTTGGTTTTTCCTACACGACCTAAGTAGCTGGCGGCCCGGCCTCAGACGGATGAAGAAATGCGCGTTTTCAGAGCAAAGCCCTGAGGCGAAGGTCGCATCTCAGGGCTTGTTTGTTGACGCATTGACTGAGTCCTTACCACGCAATCTTTGCAGGAAAGAACTCCGCAAACAGATCATCGTAGTAGGGTTTCAACTCGGTCACATTGGGCTTCGTGTGTCCTTTGGAGTACAGGTCATACACGTTAAACTTGTTGACCCACTCCAGCATCTCTACATCGTGGTCGCTCATCAAGTGACGGTAGGCGCCGTGCCGATGCGCCGAATAGAACGAGTGGTACCGGAGCATGTACAGAGATTCTTCGGGCATGTAATTTTTCATGACCTCGCCGATGTATCCATCGTGGCCGAACGATATGTGCAATTTATCGAGACCGCAGTTTGGCTCGTAGACGCCGTATTTCGTCTGGTACAGCGGGTTGTTGAGGTCGGGGTTAGCTTTGAAGTACTCGGGAAACACGATGTCATTTGAGTAGGCACAGCCGACAGGGAATGTATCGCCGACTACGCCCCACTGCGGTTCACCCCAGAGACAGAGCACCTTGCCAAGATCGTGAATAAAGCCTGTCAGCACGAACCAGCGGGGATGACCGTCCTTTCGGATCGCCTCAGAAGTCTGCAGCAGATGCTCAATCTGGGTCAGGTCCGTATCTGGATCGCTATCGTCCACGAGGGTATTCAGGAACTCCGCCGCCTCCCAGATGCTCTTTTCCCCTTTGTTCAGGCCAAAGTATTGCTTCTCCTTGGCTATCACGTAGTCGAATGTCTGAAACTGATGGTTCAGCCGGTAGAATTCCGCTACGCTAGGCGTGGCCTTTTCGTCATACTGACGAAACTCGGTTTCGCTCTTCCCTTCCTGGTATCGTCCGGTTAGAAAATCATCCCATTCGTCAATATCTTTCAGCGGTGCATTGGATGTGACAGTCGGTGTGGCCACGGGAATTTTCCTCCTATCGGAAATCCGGCATGTTGCGTTACCGCTAACTAGAGTCGACTATACGAGTACGCGTAGGAGATGGCAAGGAGATTTACTGTGCTCCACCGATTATTTTCCGTGCTTACCTGTTGAATCGCGCTTCGGCTGTGAGCGGCTGAGCGGAGGATCGGGGAAGCTCTCTACTCACTCGAGCTAAGAACCGCCGGAACCACGAATTGTGGACTCTCGGACGACCAGAGTCGACGGGACGAGAACGCTCTTTGGCGCCTGCTCCGGTTTGGCTGAGAGTTCGAGGGCCAATTCGCCGGCTATCCGGCCCAACTCTGTCGTTCCATGGTCAATCGAGCTTAGCGGAACACGCAGGTAGTTCGCGTAACGAAGATTGCCGCAACCGATGAATGCGATGTCCTCGGGGACTCGGAGCCCCGCCTGGAGCGTTGCGTCGATTGCTCCGATCGCCGTCAGGTCGTTGTAGCAAAAGACAGCATCGGGCTTCAATGGTTGATTCAGCAATTCCTGCATCGCTTGGAATCCGACCTTGTCGCCCGACTCTTCCATACGCTCTCGCACAACGATGTAGCTTTCAGGAGCCGGCAGCTTACTCTCCGTCAGGGCGTTTCGATAACCTCGCAATCTATCGAACGAGGGGCTCGTGTTCTTGCCTCCAATATGGGCGATCCTCTTGCGTCCGATCTCGACGAGGTGCCGGGTGGCCATTTCGCCGACCTTCACATCGTCGGTTCCAACAAAATGCGCTGCCAGATGGGGAAAGTTGCGGTCGAAGAGGAGGTATGGCGTGCGGGCATCCCCCAGTTCATAAAAATTCCGGAGGTTCGCCTGGCATGAAGCAATCAGGAGAACGTCCACCCCGCGGTTCAAAAGCGTGCGAATCTCCTGCCGCTCCACCTCTGGATCTTCTTCCGAGGAGGCAAGAATCAACGCTCGATTACTCGTCCTTAGCACACCGCCTACGGATTTTGCGAACTCCGCAAAGAAGGGATGGACCAGATCTGGAACGACGAGACCGATCGTATACGTTCGTCCGCTGGCCAGTCCTCGCGCCATCATATTGGGCTGGTAGTTCAGCTCTTTCATGCGCTTCAGGACGCGCCGCCGGGTCTCGTCGCCGATGTCGGCGTTCCCTCGTAATACCTTCGAAACGGTGACAACCGAGACCCCTAAATCTCGCGCAATGTCTTTCAGCCTTACAGCCATACATGCTCCTCAACGATGATCCCACATGTTCATTACAAACCACGCAGCATATTGACAGCGACGAGACGCACTAACAAAACCGCGTCCGCCGCCAAAGGCTCAGGCCCCCTGCGATCAAACTCAGCACTAATACGACGCTAAGGACAGCGACCCATTCCAAGTCCATGTCCAGCGGAGGCACAACAGCACGAAGACCTAGTACAAGGAAGATTCCCGTTGCCATCAGCACAATGACGTAGTCCCACCAATGTCTCCGCTCATCTCGCCCACCGAACTCATCCCCAGCCTGAGCCATCATGGTCCGGTGGTAGTCCAGGCCATAGCGATTGCACTCTCGCAGTACCGCTTCATTTGTCGAGCTGTTCTCTTTTGCTGAAGCGACCGCTGTGCTGATCGCCAGGGCTCCCAGGATCATCGTCACCGAACCGCCCACTACAAGAAGCATGTGCTGGCGGTCGGCTCCGGCGAGTTCGCCGAAGACGAGAGCACCCCAAGCCAGCCCCCAAAGCTGATTCGTATTTGACAACGGAATCCCCCGTCCGATGCCCAGATACTTCGCCGCGAACTGTTGAAACAGATCCCCGATTACCCAGACAAATCCTCCGAGGAACAACCAGAACAGCACCCCCGGCATATGGAACAGCTGGAATGCGGAGGAATGAAGGCCGCCGTCCAATGCGAGCGTCAGCGCCAGCACCGTACCGAGTTCTCCCACGGTGAATGCCGTGACAAACGAGAGCGGATTCATCCCACTCAGATAGGCTTTGCGATAAGGGACATACATCGTTCCCCACATCAGGCTTGCGCCCAATGCGGCGGCGATCCCGCGAAATGTATGTTGTCCCATCGACCCGCCATGGATCGTGCTGAAACCCAACATCACCGCGGCAATTACGATCGCAATCGAGCCTACCACCACTTTGCCGATGTTCTTCCCGCTTGCGCCTTCCAGTTCGCGAAAGAGGACGCGTCCCCAAAAGAGGCCGATAAGAGCGTTGGCGTTCCACATGGGAAATGCTACGGCCAAGCCTACGTCCCGAATCGCGAAGACGGTCAGCGTATTCGCCACAGCCCACAATGCGCCCGCAAGCAGAGCCCACACAATCAAGTGCTTTTTCTCCATGAGGTCCGTAAACACATAGCCGGTTCCCTTCAAAAGCGTGGGGAAGGTCCAGCGAGCTGTAAAGACGCCCGCCACCATGCATAACGAGATCGCAAACGGAGAGAACCCGGAGTTCACGAGCTTCGTCGGAGCCTCTGCCGCTCCGAGCCACACACCTGCGGTTAAACCGCAGATGACACCTAAACTGTGCAGGGACAATCCCGTTTTCTCTACCCGCTGCACCGTACTTGCCATGGATCTCTCCTTGCCTTTGTTCTGCGAGCAGTACTACCGTTCAGCGTAATACGACCAGTAGAGCGATGCCGGCCAGCAACACTACAAACGGCACCAAGAAATGGCTATCGGTGGCGATGTTCTTCATCCCTTTGGTAAAACTCATCCTGATTCCTCCCGCCTCCGTACCCACTTGTAGTAACCGGTGACGTCGGGCTAACCCTATATGGCGTGAACACCACTGTCAACAAACTATGGCAGCTTTTATTGTTCAACGACGTAACTGATCTCAGGTCATGTTTAAAGTCTTCACCGTCATTGCGGCCAAGACAGCACCAGCCAACGGACCCAGTATTGGAATCCACGCGTACCGCCAGCCTGAGTCACCCTTTCCGGCAATGGGCAGCAGAGCATGGGCGATGCGCGGTCCAAGGTCGCGGGCGGGATTGATTGCGTATCCGGTCGATCCTCCTAACGAGAGTCCAATTCCCCACACCAACGCCCCTACGAGGATAGGGCCGAGACCTGCGGCAACTCCAGCCGGGGCGACGCGCTTTGAAAACAGAGCTGTTGCTACCATGACCAAAACAAAGGTCCCCAAGACTTCGCTGAAAAAATTCCATAAGGGTCGATACACGGCGGGAGCAGTTGCGAAGCAGGCGAACTTCGCGTCTGTATCTTCGGTTAACTCCCAGTGGGGTTTGTACTGCAGCCACACAGCGATCGCACCGCACAAGGCACCGAGAATCTGAGCTGGAATGTAAGTCGCCAGTCGTATGGGATTGCCGGTCATCAATACCGAAGCCAGAGTAAACGCCGGGTTAAGGTGCCCATCTACATCACCCAGGGCAGCGCTAACGGCGACCCCTGAAAAGACTGCTACGGCCCATCCGGCTGTAATCGAAATCCAACCTGCGTTCTGCGCCTTTGATCGGTTGAGCAGTGCTCCTGCAACAACACCGTTGCCCAACACAATTAATATGAACGTCCCAACAAACTCACCAACGACAGGTGACAGATCAACCATAGCGAATCACTCTCCCAGGTAAACATAGCCTTGCGCAACCGTTAAGAAATTCAGCAAATCCCCCTCGCGCCAAGCAACACTTCTGTCGAGTTCTTTAGCCAACACTTCGGCGACGGCAGGTGCGGCTTCGATCGCAGCTCGGGCGTCAAGAAACAGCGCCCGTGTTCGGCGTGCAAGTATATCCTCCACCGTTCGTGCCATCTCATATCGTGCAGCCCACACGACCTCACGCAGGCGATAAGGCAGTCGGGGATGCAGCAACTTTTCCAGACTTGGATCCTCTGACGATAGCTGCTGAATCATCGGCAGATCAGCACCGTAAACTTTATCCGACTCTGCAACGCCTGCGAGTTGATCGGTCCATCCATGCAACTTCAGATCGAGAGTGCGTGAAGCGATTTTCGGTAAACCAGCCACCTCTGCAGCGTGGTCGATGGTGTCCTGTCCCATCCGCCGGTAGGTTGTCCACTTGCCGCCTGTTAGTGTGACCACTCCGGTCTTGGACACGAGAATCGTGTGATCCCGCGACAGCTTCGAGGTCTTGCCGTGTCCCTTTCGCACCAGCGGCCGCAGCCCGGACCAGACACTAAGAATCTCCTCCGTCTTCGGCCTGCGCCCGAAGTATCGATCGATATGTTCGAAAAGGAAACTTCTCTCTGATCGCAGAGAACGCGGTTCGCTGGAGGCATGCCCAACCGCTTCGTCTGTCGTCCCCACCAACGTCGTTCCATGCCACGGTATGGCAAATAGCACTCGGCCATCGGCTGTCTTCGGAACCATCAAAGCGGCGCCGCCCGGCAGAAACGAATGGGGCAGAACAAAGTGCGTCCCCTGACTCATAGCCAGCAGGGATCCGCGTGCCGCGCCATCCATCGCCAGAACGTCTTCAGAAAATACTCCGGCTGCATTCACTACCACTTTGGCCTGCAACTCAAAGAAGGCATCCCCTTCAGAGTCCCGCGCCCTAACTCCTACGGTTTTTCCATTTTGCTGCAACAGGCCTGTGGCCTCGACATAATTGATTGCCGTGCCGCCGAGCTCTTGAAATGTCCGCAACAAAGCGACAATGTACCTCGCATCGTCGAATTGACCGTCGTGATACAACACGCCGCCGCGAAGCCCTTTGCTCGCGATTCCGGGAAGCATCGCCAGCGTCCGCTCGCGCGATAGAAGTTTCGAGGCGCCAAACGAAAGCCGTCCCGAGAGCTCCTCATACACCTTCAAACCGAACCCGTAGTACGGAAGCGTCAAATAGCTATACGCCGGAACCACAAACGAGAGGTCATGTACGAGGTGGGGGGCGTTACGCAGCATGTGGCCTCGCTCGCGCAATGCATCGAGCACCAGGGTGACGTTCAACTGCTCGAGATAACGGACCCCGCCATGCACCAACTTCGTGCTGCGGCTTGAAGTACCCTTGGCGAAGTCGAAGCGTTCGATGAGCAGGGCCCGATATCCACGTGCAGCCGCTTCAACCGCCGCTCCGAATCCGCTTGCTCCGCCGCCAATGACGAGGACGTCCCAAGGCTCTGCTTGTTGTCCCAGGCTGCGTAAGAGCTCGACGCGATCGGTCACGCCTGGGTCTCCCCGTCGCGGGTCCATGCTTGCGCTCGTCCCAGAGCTTTGTGCCAGATTTGGCGCACTTTGTTCCGCGTATTTGAATCCATTTTTGGTTTGAACACTCGATCCACCTGCCACTGCCTCGCAATCGCTTCCTTGTCCTGCCAGTATCCCACAGCGATTCCTGCCAAATAGGCCGCCCCTAATACTGTAGCCTCGGCGTTCTTCGGCCGCACCACATCGATTCCCAGCACATCCGCCTGTATCTGCATCAGCAACCCATTTGCTGACGCTCCACCATCCACGCGCAACTGCGCAAGAGGTAACCCGGAGTCCGCCTGCATCGCTTCAAGGACATCGGTCACCTGCAAGGCAATTCCCTCCAGGGCGGCGCGGGCGATATGAGCCTTTGTTGTGCCGCGGGTCATCCCCAGCAGCGCACCTCTTGCATATGGGTCCCAGTGGGGCGCTCCCAGGCCCGCAAACGCCGGCACTAACACCACTCCATTCGAACTCGCCACTGAAGCCGCCAACTGTTCCACTTCGGCCGAGGTGCGAATGATCTGCAGATCGTCGCGTAGCCACTGCACCACTGCGCCGGCCATCAGCATACTGCCTTCGAGCGCGTACTCAACCGTATCGCCAATCTTCCAGGCAATCGTCGTCAGCAGGCGGCTCTTTGAGATCGTCGGCTGTGTGCCAGTGTGCAGCAGCATGAACGCACCCGTCCCGAAGGTGCATTTCGCCATCCCCGGCGAGGTACACATCTGGCCAAATAATGCGGCCTGCTGGTCTCCGGCAATCCCGGCAATCGGAATGCCCTCGAAGATCCCTCGCGTGCTTCCACACAGGCCGCTTGAGGCTACGATCTCCGGCAGCATCGATCGCGGAGTGTCCAGCATCCGCAATAGCTCTTCGTCCCACTGGAGTGTATGGATGTTGTAGAGCATCGTCCGCGACGCATTAGTCACATCCGTCACATGCCGCTCGCCCTGGGTCAGCTTCCATATGAGCCAACTGTCTACGGTCCCAAAGGCTAGCTTCCCTGCCTCCGCCCTGGCTCGTGCGCCATCCACGTTTTTCAGAATCCAGTTCAACTTACTGCCTGAGAAATAGGCATCCGGAATCAAGCCAGTCTTGAACTGAATCAACTCGCCGTCGCCGCGCTCGCGAAGTGCATCGCAGAACTCCGCCGTTCGCCGGTCTTGCCAGACGATGGCGTTGTAGACCGGCTCTCCGGTTTCTCTGTCCCAGACTATGGTGGTTTCGCGCTGATTCGTAATTCCGATGGCAGCGATGTCGCGCTCGGTCAGATCGGCTGCCGCCAACGCCTCGGTCGCTACTCCACTTTGCGTAGCCCAAATTTCGGTAGGCGAATGTTCGACCCATCCTGGCTGAGGGAAGATCTGCCCAAATGACCGCTGCGCTATCGATACAACTTCGCCCGCTGGACCGACTACCATGGCTCTCGAACTCGTTGTTCCCTGGTCCAATGCGAGAATGTACTTTTTATTCGCCAAGTTGCTCTCCTTCATCTCATCGCGGGAATAGAGCTTCCGTTTCACGGCCGCAAACGATTTGAGCAACTCTACCTTATCTGTCCTTTTTTTCGTCTAGCGTACGACCTGAGCTGCGTGCAACGCGGGCAGTGATGCTCATCATTCCTCTACTTTGTCCAGGAAATATGCACTTTTTGAGTGACAAACCCTGAACCTTGGGGAAAGGTGACTCGAAGCTTGTCGCCGATACTTTCGGCTCCTTCGACCTTGGTGCCGACAGTGCCTTTACCCGACGGGCTCGGCATATTGCTTCTAAGGTAGAGATCGACTGTTGTTCCGGCAACGCCTTCCAGAGTGAGCGACAGGTCTTTAGCCTGATAGGATTCGTCTATGAAGCGAGGCTGACTTGTGGGGTTGCCAGCTTCGGGCAGTTGCTGTTCCGGTAAAGAAACCTCGAGTGGAGGCAAAGGCAGAGAGACGGTTCGCGTGGTCGCGCTTGTGTCATGGCAGGTCTCGGTTTGACTATTGAGGCACAACACGGTGGGTTGAGCGGACCGGACCGTGGCAAGCAGATGGTTGTGATCGCGTTTGAGCGTGATCTCGTAAAGATCGTCACCAACCCGTACGTTGTGAATCTCGGCGGAGTCCCATGAGGGGGGCAGATGCGGTTGCAGGTGAAGGGTATGATGCAGAGCATCGGCGTCGATGCCGAAGAGTCCACGAATGGCCGGTGAGAGCACCATGGCAGAGGACCAGAGTTGGTGGGAGCTGCTGCGTCCAAGCGGCTGAAAGAATCTGCCCGAGAGGACCTCCGTGACGAAACCAGGGTCCTGGGCCCAGGTCAGGTCGGCGTTGCGCATCAGAGCAGCGTATCCAGCGAGTGGCCGGTCCGCGCGATATTGTGCGAGCGACGCCCATCCGGTGAATAAGGGCCAGACTGACCCCTGGTGATAGCTGATCGGGTCGAATACCGCCGCTGTATCGTTGACCGAACGGACGCCCCAGTCGGTAGCAAAGTGATGTGAGGCCCACAGAGAAAGCATCGCATCCGGCTTGGGGAGAGATTCTTTTTCCGACCATAAGGCAACGGCAGGAAAGATCGTTGAAGTCTGGTCAAAGCTGCCGTCGCTGTTGCGGCTGAAGGCGTAGGTGCCGTCGCTTTGTCTGTAGCTTGCGATGACTTCTGCGATGTGTTTGGACTGCGCTGCCGCGCTGGTGGCCAGGGCTTGATCCTGCATGAGCTTTGCCATCTCTGCGATTGACTGTGTAGAAGCCCGATCGAGCGCGGCAAGGTAGATTTCCTGGTGTGGCATCTTCGGCGGCCATGCTTCGACCCAGCCTGTGCCCTGGGTGTTATCGTAAACGCCATCGGATTCATGGGCGCGGTCGAAATCATAGGATTTCTTCACTTGATTCCAATGGGCGCGCAGAAAGTCGAGATCGCCCGTGGTGCGGACATAGTCTGCGACGGCCATGATGAAGAGGGGCGTTGCGTCCGCGGCAGCGTATTCGTAGCCGAGGCTTGCCCAGTTGAGGTCGCCGTGCAGGTTGTCGGCGGTTAGGGAGTACTCGTGCATCATTTTGCCGTCGGCGCGCTGGCGCTTGGCGAGAAACT
>JAOAPF010000236.1 GCA_025462755.1 Edaphobacter sp. | reverse complement strand
TTTTGCGCGGGAGACGAAGCTCGGGTTCGCCAAAGCGGATTTGCGGGTAGATTTTGCTGCCGGCTTTTGTTAGCCGAGGATGATTTGTGTTGCTGAATGGAGCGGATGGATGTTTGCGATGTGGTTGCAAAGCGCGGGTGGACTGGGTAGTTTAGGCAGTCTGGCTCTGCCGATCTTGTTTTTCGTGGCGCTTTATTTTTTGATGATCGCTCCGAACCAGAAGAAGCAGAAAAAGTGGCAGGAGATGCTAGGACAGTTGAAGTCCGGCGACCGGGTCACGACCAATGGCGGTATACGCGGAACGGTGCTGACGGTGAAGGATGATGTTGTGATTTTGCGGGTACAGCCTGACGGTGTGAAGCTGGAGTTCGTCAAGAGCTCGATTGCCGTGGTCACTACCGACGAACAGGCCGCTTGACGCAGAGATTTCAGATGGTCGGTTGTACGAGTTTAGATGTGTGCAGGTTTAGATCGAACCGTTAACTACGGATAAGGAAGAAGCGGGGATGATGGCGGCGAGGCTGAAGCATCGCGGCTGCACCCTTCAATAGAGATCATGGGCAAGAATCTGGCCGGAAAAACGGCATTCATCGTTGCGGTATTGGTGGTCTTCTGTTTCGGCATTGTGGGCATACCTCATGGGAGCCTCGCACAGTCGATCAAGGATCGTATTCACCTGGGACTCGACCTTAAGGGCGGCACTCACCTGGTGCTGGAGGTTCACGTCGCCGAGGCGGTCGCCTCCGCTACGGACCGGGATGTGGCGCGGATTGAGGATGCCTTCCAGAAGGCTGGGATTACCGGCGTTACCGTGGGTAAGACCGACCCGGCGCGGCCCCAGACGATCGTGATTTCGGGAATTCCACCGGCGAAGCTGAGCGATGCGCGCTCGATTCTGCAGAGCAACGACTATTCGAACTATGACGTGTCGGTCTCGGCTGACGGCACCGCGGCGCTGACGATGAAGCTGGCGGCGATCCGGGATCTGGAGACGCGCACGCTGGATACGTCGATCGAAACCATCCGGGAGCGAATCGACAAGCTGGGCGTTACCGAGCCGGTGATCCAGAAGTATGGGCTGGGCGAAAACCAGATTCTGGTGGAGCTGCCGGGCATCGACAACTCGGCAGAGGTGGAAGAAGTTATTCAGTCCACCGCGAAGCTTTCGATTCACGCGGTGACGGGTGGGCCTTACGAGAGCGATCAAGCCGCGCTGCAGGCCAACGGTGGGACGATTCCTGCGGACTCGATGCTGGTTCGCGGATCGGGTTCGGCGGGCGCTCCGGAGATGGTGTGGCTGCTGAAACGGGTGAGCGAGGTGGAGGGTACGGACTTCCGCGATGCGCAGCCTTCGCAGGACCAGAACGGCCGGCCGAATATCCGTTTCACGCTGACGACAGAGGCCGGAGACCGCTTCTACAAGTACACGGAGGCCCACACGGCTTCGAGCGCTACGCCAGGATCGATGGCGATTGTGTTGGACAACAAGGTGCGGGAGGTTGCTGGAATTCAATCGGCGATTCGCGACAATGGCGAGATCACGGGCGGCTTCACCCCGCAGCAGGCGAACGATCTGTCGCTGATGCTGCGGACGGGCGCCTTGCCGGCATCGATCTCTTTCCTGGAGACTCGGACGGTCGGGCCGACCCTGGGGGCGACGTCGATTCATCAGGGGATTATTGCGGCGATCGCGGGCATGTTGGCGGTCATGATCTTCATGCTGATCTACTACCGCGGCGCCGGGGTGAATGCCGATCTCGCATTGCTCCTGAATCTGATTATTCTGCTTGGGTTCATGGGGTATACGGGGTCGACGCTGACGCTGCCGGGGATCGCCGGAGTGATCCTGACGATTGGTATGGGCGTGGACTCGAATGTGCTGATCTTTGAACGCATTCGCGAAGAGCTGCGGGCGGGCAAGACGGCTGCGGCGGCGGTGCAGCAGGGGTTCGCGCATGCGTGGGTCACGATCGTCGATACCCACGTTACGACGATCGTCTCGGCGATGATCCTGTTCCTCTTCGGTTCGGGTCCGGTGCGCGGGTTTGCCGTGACTCTGGCCTTCGGGTTACTCGCCAATCTGTTTACCGCGGTACTGGTCTCGCGTGTCATCTTCGACTTCATTTTGCAGAAGAAGCAACGCGGCGCGGCACTGTCTATTTAGATTTTGGATTTTCGAGAGATTGCGGGGCCCTAAAGGGGCGTCGCCGAGGGTTTGGGCGTGAGTTTGGAACTGTTTCGTACAACGAATATCGATTGGCTCGGGAAGAAGTGGTATTTCCTCGGGTTTTCCCTGATTTTCTCTGTTGCCGGCGTGCTGAGCATGCTGTTCTGGCACCATATTCCGCTGGGAGTGGATTTCAGGGGGGGCACGCAGATCCGGTTGGCCTTCAACCAGACACCAAATGAAGACCAGCTCCGGCAGGCCATGGATCGGGCCGGTGTGCATAATGCCCTTATTCAGCGGGTCAGCGATCCTAGCGGACACGCGGCGAACAAGGTCATCATCTCGCTTCCGGAGTCGACGGATCAAACCCATGATGTTGGCCGCGTGGCCGTCGAGAAGGCGCTTGCCGCAAACTATCCCGGCCAGGCCACGATCGAACAGGTGGAGATTGTGGGGCCCACGGCAGGCAAGCAGCTGCAGAAGCAGGCCTGGCTGGCGACCCTGTACTCCCTGATCGGGATGTTGATTTATCTATGGTTCCGGTTTGAGCTGATTTATGGGGTGGCGGCCGTGGTGGCGGTCTTCCATGACACATTAATTACGGTTGGGGCGTTCAGTTTGACGAACCAGGAGATAACCCTTACCGTGATCGCCGCAATCTTAACATTGATTGGTTATTCGATGAACGACACCATCGTCGTCTTCGACCGCATACGCGAGAACCTGGCGCTGTCGCGGAGAGAGTCGCTTCACGACGTGGTGAATCGGAGCATCAATCAGACGCTGAGCCGGACCGTGATCTCGTCCGGGCTTACGTTTTTGACCGTGCTGTCGTTATATCTGTTTGGCGGCGAGGTGTTGCATGGGTTTTCGTTCGCGCTGGTGGTTGGGATTTTGATTGGAACCTACTCGTCGATTGCGGTGGCGGCACCGATGCTGGTGGCGTACCAGGATTGGCGGGTGAAGCGGGGCAAGATCGCTTCGCTGCCGGCGGGAAAACGGGCCAAGGCGTAGAGATTTATTAGCTTTACGGCAACTGGAATTCGCTCGGGAACAAATGGAAGCACCGTGGTGTCTAAGAAAAAATAGCTCTTCTTCACCTAATGAGGCTGCATATGTTCGAAGATTCGTTGATGGAGTCCGGCGGGAAACTCAAGACCAAGTCTAAGTACTGGATGATTGCGACGTTCGCATTCAACGGCGTCATCCTGGCAACTATGATCCTTATTCCGCTGCTATATCCGGAGGCGTTGCCGAAGACGGCGATGACCGCGATGCTGACAGCGCCGCCGCCACCACCCCCTCCACCTCCGCCTCCGCCTCCAGCGCAGATCGTCAAGCCGATCAAGATGGTCTCGGAGATCGATCAGGGCCTGCATGCGCCGACGAAGATTCCCAAAGACATCAAGATGGTGAAGGAAGAGGCTGCTCCGCCGACGATGACTGCCGGTGTTGCCGGTATGAGCGGCATGGGTAGCGGCAGCGGCGTTCCGGGCGGCGTGATGGGCGGCATCGGTGCTGCTCCGGCACCGGTCGTCAAGCTTGCTGCGCCGAAAGGGCCAGCCCGCGTTTCGAGCGGTGTTATCTCCGGTCTGAAGATTGCGGGGGCGAACCCCACTTATCCACCGATTGCGAGAGCAGCGCACGTCTCTGGCGCTGTCGTTCTTCAGGCTCTCATCTCGAAAGAGGGCACGATTAAGAACTTGAAGGTTGTCAGCGGGCCTGAGATGCTGCGAACGGCCGCAACCGAAGCCGTGCAGAACTGGCGCTATAAGCCGTATCTGTTGAACGGCGAGCCGACGGAAGTGGATACGCAGATCACCGTCAACTTCAACTTTGGCGGCGGCTAGGCCAAGGCTACAAGCTCAATGTCGTCTCTCGCGAAGCTGCCCAAGTGTCGAACTTTTGGGGGATTCCGGGTAAAGATTCAGGAAGTTAGAGTTCTACCCAGGAGGAAATATTCCAGTGATTCTCGCTCATCTTGCAACAACTTTCGCTCACGTCCCCGCTTCCCTCGCGATGTACTTCGAGGAAGCCCAGGTCAGTTTCAGCGTCATGGGTCTTTGGTCCAATATGGGCTGGCTCGCGCGCTGCGTCGTCATCCTTCTCTTCATCATGTCGATCTGGTCTCTCGCTGTGATCATCGATCGGGCGCTTTATTTCTCCGCTGCCCGGAAGCAGTCGCGCGAGTTTGCCCCGAAGGTTGCCGGTGCGTTGAAGGACGGCCGTCTGGACGAGGCGATCAAGGTCGCCGACCGCTCGAAGAAGTCGCACCTGGCGGAGGTCGTTACGGCCGGTCTGCAGGAGTTCCGCAGCTTCGGTTCCGGCGGCAGCATCACTCCGGAGCAGGTGGAGAGCTCGAAGCGTGCGCTTGAGCGCTCCGAGGCGATCGTTCATGCCAAGCTGAAGCGCGGTCTTGGTGGTCTGGCCACGATCGGATCGACGGCTCCCTTTATCGGCCTCTTCGGCACAGTGGTCGGTATTTTGAACGCCTTCCAGCAGATTGCACTGCAGAAGACCTCCGGTATCGGCGCAGTCGCCGGTGGTATTTCGGAAGCTCTCGTTACGACGGCGTTCGGTCTTCTCGTCGCCATCCCGGCCGTTATGACGTTCAACTACTTCACCGGCAAGGTGGAGGCGTTCGACGTCGAGATGGACAACAGTTCCAGCGAATTGGTGGACTACTTCATCAAGCAGAGCCACCGGTCGTCCTAAGGCGCAAGGCAAGCCGGCGTACCCTGCGAGAATCACAGCTCTGATCGGACCCTCCGGATGCCGCCAGCGAACGGCGTCTGGAGGCCGGCCAGGCAAGCAGGAAGAGTAAATAAAGCAAACCGGACGGAGCATACGTTATGGGTATCAATAAGCGGGAGGAAGGCAAGAAGGTCAACTCCAACATCAACGTGACGCCGATGGTGGACGTGATGCTGGTGCTGCTGATCATCTTCATGGTCATCACCCCCATGCTGAACAATAAGGTCAACGTGGACCTGCCGAAGGCCGATGCTGCGGTGGTGATGGAAGACGCCAACAAGGAAGACGCGATTACCGTCGCCGTCACGCGGGATGGCAGAACGTTTCTTGGGGGAGATCAGGTAACCCTCGATGATCTCGGTCCAAAGATCGCGGCAAAGCTGGAGAACAAGACCACGAAAGAAGTCTTCATGCGTGCCGATCAGCGGGCGAACTATGGCAAGGTGATGGATGCGGTCGATGGCATTCGTTCTGCCGGCGTCAGCCAGCTTGGCTTGCTGACGGAGAGAGTGGACGACACTGGCACAACCGCAACACCTGCAAAGAAGTAATCAGGCTTATCTGGCAGGATACCCGGCTCGCAATCATTGGAGCGGCCAACGAACTTTAGGAGATTGCTATGGGAATGGGTGGAGGAAATACCGGCGGAGCGATGTCGGACATGAATGTAACGCCGCTTATCGACGTTCTTCTGGTGCTGCTGATCATCTTCATGGTCATCGTTCCGGTGACGCCTCGAGGGCTGGAGACGCTGGTTCCTCAGCCGCCCAAGGAGCATCACGAAGAGCAGCAAAACGACCGAACGATCGTCGTGCAGGTGCGGTCGAATGGAGCAGCTGCGCCGTCTTATTTGATCAACGAACAAGCGTTCGCAAAGAAAGACCTCGAACCCAAGCTGGCGGAGATTTTTTCGACCCGCCAGGAGAAGGTCATGTTCGTCAAGGGCGATAAGGACCTCGACTTCAGGAATGTCGCCGAGGTCATTGACTTCGGCCATCAGGCCCAGGTGGACAACATCGGTCTCATTACTCCGAGGGTTGAAGCAGGACAGTAGGACAAGGGACTTAAGCTCTCGTATGGGCGGTGTGGCCGTTGGCCAGCCGCCCGTAGCTTTTTGTAGCTGGATAGTGTCTATAGGGATGGATGCTCGCCCACCCAATTCTGCATTGGGAGACAACTGCGATGGCATTCTCAACTACAGGTACCTCCAGGGGCGAAGGCCCCTCCTCCGAAATCAACGTCACTCCGCTGATTGATGTGTTGCTGGTCATGCTCATCATCTTTATGGTGATTGTGCCGGTCATGCCTCGAGGCTTGAACTCCGCGCTTCCCTCCCCTGCTACTCCTGAAGTGGCTG